>JASEER010000005.1:33042-83543 GCA_030019475.1 Thermoanaerobacterales bacterium
CGTCTTCGCTGAGCGATCCATAGAAGGCGTATTCCAGGCTGGAGTCCGCGGCCAGGAGACCCTTTACACCGAGGTCCGAAGCCGCTTTCATCAGGGAGGCGGCCTCGGGGTTCATCACGCCCGGGCGGTAGGCCACCTCCACGAGGCGGTCGGCATCCCCGATAAGGGGACGGTTTACGCTGTAGTGCTGGAACACATCCTCGCAAAGCAGGCGGCGTGCCAGGTATTCGGCATCCTCCTCCGGGAGTCCCTCGAAACGGAATACTTTCACGGTGCGGATGTCGTGCACACCGGTGATGCCGAGGCTGCGGCGGATTTCGGCCAGGGTTTCGCGGCCATGCGCATCTCGCAGTTCGGGCTTGATGCCGACGTGTATCTCCTGAATGGCCAACTCTCTCTCCCCTCCCCGGCCCCTATTGTAACATGCCGGATGACAAGATGTGAGTGCATCAGGAAGGGGCGCGCTCCTATTTCTTGCTGCGCCGGCCCAGCCTGGATTCTGTTCCGGCGCGGAGACGGGCGATGTTACTGCGGTGTTTGTAAATGACCGTGGCGGCGATAACGCCGGCGAAAACGATATAGCCCGGGGGAAAACCGAGGGCGGCAAAAAGCACCGGGACGGCCACGGCGGCCAGAATAGAGCCCAGGGAGACATAGCGGGTCAGGGCGACCACGATCGCCCAGACGGCGGCGGCTCCGGCCGTCACCTGGGGGGAGAGCATCAAAAGGACGCCCAGGCTGGTGGCGATCATCTTCCCGCCCCGAAAACCCAGAAAGATCGACCAGCCGTGTCCCGCCAGGACGGCCAGGGCGGCCAGGAGCGGGGCTGCCGGTGGGCCGAAGGCCTGTCCGAGCCAGACGGCCAGCACACCCTTGCCCATGTCACCGGCGAGTACGATCAGGGCCGGGACGGGACCCAGGGTACGCAGGGCGTTGGTTGCGCCGATGTTGCCGCTGCCGTGGGCGGTAATGTCCACGCCGCGCAGGCGGCCCACAAGATAGCCGAAAGGCAGTGAGCCGAGGAGGTAGCTTACGGGAATGATCCAGAGCAGGTCCGTCATCTTGAGTTACCTCGCTTCCCGCCGGCGCAGGATGATGCGCACCGGGGTTCCAACGAAGCCCCAGGCGCGCCGGAGTTGGTTCTCCAGGTAGCGGCGGTAGGCGTTTGTAGCCAGTTCCGGGTCGTTAACGAACAAGACAAAGGTCGGGGGCCGGACGGCGGCCTGAGTGGCATAAAGGAGTTTCAGGCGGCGGCCGCGGTCGGATGGAGGCGGCGTGGCGAGGAAGGCATCCTGGAGCAAGCGGTTGAGTTCTGCCGTGGGTACACGGCGAGCGAACTCGTCCCGGGCGCGGTCGATGGCGGGAAAAACGCTTGACACACGCTGGCCGGTACGGGCGGACAGGAAGACGACCGGCGCGTAGCCGACAAAACCCAGCTCCCGGCGGATGGCCTCGCGGTAACGGTCCATGGTGTCGGATGATTTCTCCACCAGGTCCCACTTGTTCACGACGAGGACGATCGCCCTCCCGGCCTCCTCGGCCCATCCGGCAATGCGCTGGTCCTGGGCCGTTACCCCGTCCACGGCGTCAAGGACGAGCAGGGCGACATCAGCGCGGCTGATCGCCTTCTGCGCCCGTTGGACGCTGTAACGCTCGATGGGTTCGCTGATGCGGCTCTTGCGGCGTATACCGGCGGTGTCGATAAACACATAGCGCCGTTCCCCGCGGGCCAAAAAGGTGTCCACCGCATCACGGGTTGTGCCGGCGGCGTCGCTGACGATCACCCGTTCCTCGCCGAGGAGGGCGTTAAGCAGGGATGACTTCCCCACGTTTGGACGGCCGATGATCGCCACCGATGTCGGCTCTTCTGCTGCATCCCCCGTCCACGCCTCATCCCTGGGCAGGAGGGCGACGGCTTCGTCCAGCAGGTCCCCGACGTTCAATCCCTCACGGGCCGAAAGGGGAATCGGTTCGCCGAACCCCAGCTCGTAGAACTCGGCGGTGGGCAGAGGCTGGTCGAAGCGGTCGACCTTGTTCACGGCGACGATCACCGGTTTGGCCGCCCGGCGGAGTATTTCGGCGACTTCATGGTCCTCCGGGAGTAGACCGCTCCCCCCGTCGAGCAGGAAGAGGATCACATCGGCTTCCTCGATGGCTCTGCGTGCCTGGGCCGTTACCCGGGCGGCCATATCGTCGCCGACCGTGGCGATGCCGCCGGTGTCCACTACGGTGAAGGGGACGCCCGCCCACTCGGCTTCCCGATGAATACGGTCGCGGGTTACTCCGGGCTGTGCCTCCACCACCGCGGCGCGTCCCCCGACAATGCGGTTGAAGAGCGTGGACTTGCCGACGTTTGGGCGACCGACAATGGCCAGTATCGGCTTACGCAAGTCCTATAGCCTCCTCCCACCAAATGCTCCACATCCTAATTATATGCAATCTACCGCGTTTCTCCGAATAGTTGCAGCAGTTCCCGCGGGCTGCCCGCAAGGTGGACGGGGACGCCCAGGTCTTCTGCAATATCGGCTGCCGTGCGGTCGTCCAGAGTCAAGCCTGTTTCGTTAAACATCGCTGCCGGAAGGATGACCGGTTCCCTGCGGGATAAGCCGTCCAGCGCATGCACGACGTCCCGGGCGGTCAGGAGCCCGGCCACGGTGACCCCGGGGCCGAAGAAGGTATTTTCCACGGGGATGACGGTGAGCCGCGGGCCACCGGCTTCCCGCAGACGGTACGCGAAGTCATGTATCAGGTCAAAGGCCAGCGTGCCGGTGACGGCAACGGCCGAGGAATACCCCTGGAGCCGGAGCCTCGCGGCCAGGGCCTCCCCGGCTTCGTTGAGAAAGCAGCGGACCAGTCCGATGCCGTTTTCTAACTGGGGAAAATCTCCGTAGACGGCGGGCGCCGGCACGGGCTTTCCCGCCAGCAAGTAGAACTCATCGGCGGCGAAGACCAGGGGCGTACCGTAACGGTGCTCGAACTCTTTCTGCCTCCGCTCCACCGACGCAATAATCCCGAGGGCTTCTTCCGATGTGAACCGCCGGAGCGGAAAGAGACCTTCGCGGAACCGGGTCAGTCCCACCGGCACGATGGCGATGCTCTGCACCGCCGGGGCGAGTGTGCCCAGGTCGCGTACGGTTTGCTCCAGCGCGGGTCCGTCATTGATGCCCGGGCAAAGGACGATCTGGGTGTGAAGAGCTATGCCATGCCTTTTTAGAAAGGCCAACTGGTCGAGTATCTTCCCGGCACGGGGATGTCCCAGCATCCGGCGGCGCAGGGCCGGGTCGGTAGCATGAACCGACACATAAAGGGGGCTGAGCCTCTGGGCAGCGATGCGTGCAAGGTCGCGGGGCCCGGCGTTGGTCAGCGTGGTGAAGTTGCCTTCCCAGAAGGACAGGCGGTAATCGTCATCGTTCACATAGAGGCTGGGCCGCAAACCGGGCGGCATCTGGTCCAGGAAGCAGAAAATGCAGCGGTTGGCGCACCGTCGCAGGCGGCCGAAGGGCTCGGCGAAGGTCAGACCCAGGTCCTCATCGTAATCCTTGTCGATTTCGAGGAGCCACTCCTCCCCGTCCTGCCTGCGCACCAGGATTTCAAGGTGTTCGCCGGCCAACGCGAAACGATAGTCGATAACATCCGCAAGCGGCCGGCCGTCAACGGCGCAGATCCTGTCCCCCGCCGCAACTCCCAGTTCTTCGGCAATGCTTCCGGGTGCAACGGCGCCAACGGTCAAACCCTCGCCATGCACGCTCCTTCTCTCCCCGTCCCCTCTCTTGACTCCCTTAGCCATTATCCACCAGCACCTCGACCCCGTCAATCCCCCGGCGGTAGCGCCACAGGAGCAGCCGCCGCGCCAGGCCCGCCAGACCCTGGCTATAGAGAAGGGATGCCATGCGGAGGATGATTCCCCGGGGATGGACCCGGACGATACGACAGGCATCCGGCGGGAGACGGTGCATCTTGATATAGCTTTCCGCCAGCCTGGCGAGGAGTTCGCCGGAGGCGGGGAGCCACATGGCATAGACCTCATGTCCTCCCGCGTCCTCACCGGCGGCGAACAGGTTTTCCGGCAGGGTAAGGAACTCGGCGTTTTCCAGGGCCACCGGGCCGCCGCCGCTGTTCAGCGTAACGTGTTCCATCGCGGCCAGACCCGCCAGGGGCGTCCCGTCAATGAAGACGATCTTCAAGCGCTTTTAGTTCTCCTTTGGTACGGGCTACCAAGGCCAGGATCTCCGGGTACGCCCGGCGTGCCCCCCAGGCGATGAAAGGGCGCCCGAGTACCGTAAAGTGGAGGGCGCGGGACACAAAGCCTCCGAAACGCATTTGCCAGTTCAGGGCGTGGGTGACGTTGACCACCACCTGCTCCCCGGACTCCGGGAAAAGCCGGGCCATGGCGCCGAAGACCCTGTCCGGGGTTGAGGCGTACTTGAGGCGGCCGATCACCCAGACCTCGTGCCCCTGGGCGTCCGGTCCGTAGAACCTGGCCCTGCCGTAGTCAGCTCCTGCCCGCTTGTCAAAAAGGGGCAGGGTCTCAAGTTCATCGCGGGTCGGCGGGCGGTCGGGGCTGCAGTGGCCGGTGTGGATGGCGGCCGCCAGGACCGAGGAATGGGTGCCGCCGTAACAGTGGTAAAGAACTTTCACCGTGCCCGTTTAACGCTCACCCTCCCGGCCGCCTCCGCGCGAGCCGGTGCGCAGGCGCAGCCCGAACTCCTTGCCGAAGAACTGGCCGAACTTGGAGCGTGCCTGGGACCACCCGCCGGAGCTGATCACCAGGAAAGCACCCGCGGCGACAATGGTCAGGACGATGATCCAGGCCAGACTGCCCCAGTTACGGGTCGTGGTCGGGGCGCGCGGCGCGGTCCCGACCCCAAGTACGGTGGGGATGGCATCCGCCAGAAGAGCGACGCCCTCCTGGGCTCTTTGCCGGCTGAGGGTGTAAGTTCCGGATTCCACGAGGATGGCCGTGGGCATCAGGTCCTGGTTGTAGTTGCCCGACCCGATGAAGATCTCCTTCACGAGCCCGGGGTGGGTCTTGTTCGCGAAGGCCATCAGCCGCCGGGCAAAGTCTTTGTTGGCGTTCATGTTGGGGTTCTGACTGCCGATGACCAGACGTAGCTGGGCTGCATCCCGCCCGCTGATGGTGCGCCGGTAGAAGTCGGGGTCGGGCACTCCGTCGCGGTGCACGTCGATCAGGGCCGCCGGGCTCTGCTTCAGGAGCTGGACGGCGGTCTTCCGCGAACGCATGTAGGCCTGCGCGTCGTGCGGGTCATGCCGCGCCAGGCTATGGAGCACCGGTACGCGCCGGCCCTGCAGCGCGTTTGTGAGGCTCGCGCCGACGTGGTAGATGCCGCCGTTCCCCGGAATGGACGCCTTTCCGTCCGTGGGTATATAGGACTCGTCGCTGTGGGAGTGATAAACCGCGATACGTCCGGTGTTCGCCCCGGAATTGGCAGCCGGCACAGCGTACTGGTCAAAGTACTCATACCATGCCAGGAGGTCCCTGTCCACGCCCAGCATCTCGGCCTCGGCGATGTTGCCCCGGACCCTTGTAATCCGGTAGTGCTCCCCCCGGCTGTTGATGATTTCGTTACCGGCCTTGACGTGCCGTCCGAGTTTGGTGACGACGGCCCCCTTGTCATCCAGGACCGTGGAGTATTCCCCGGCCTTCATTTCATCAAGGCTGCGCCCCAGCCCCGGGGGTGCCCATGCCGGTGCCCAGGCCGGCAGCAGGCCGGGGGCCTTCTGGTAGGCGGTGAGGGCCATGGCGGCCACGGCGAGAAAGCCGATTAGCAGGCCGAGTTTAGCCTTGTTATTCATCTTCACGACCTCCCTTTGCCTCGGGGGTGGAAAGGGCCTCCAGCGTGGCCTGGTCCCGGCCTTCGCGCACGGGACCGCCCTGCAGGCGCTCACGGATTTCGCCGACGGTCTCGGCCAGGAGAACGGCCAGGATGCCGGAAACCACAATCACGTCAAAGGCCCCGGCGCCGCCGATGTGGACGGTTCCAGGAACGGCTGATCCGGCAAGCCGGATCCAGTGGAAGATGTCCGCCAGCAGGACGCCGAGGGTGGCGGCGACAAAAGCGCCGCGCCGCGAGCGGCCGGCGATGTAGGCGATAACAGCCGCTACGATCGGGTACA
Source organism: Thermoanaerobacterales bacterium (assembly GCA_030019475.1). Taxonomy (NCBI): domain Bacteria; kingdom Bacillati; phylum Bacillota; class Clostridia; order Thermoanaerobacterales; species Thermoanaerobacterales bacterium. The sequence goes on from JASEER010000005.1 coordinate 39,178, forward strand.
GGTAGAGAACGTCTACATAATCGTAGCGTCCCGCCGGTTCGGGCAGGCCGGTCATTACGTAACTGCCGATGACGTAGACGACCACCCCGACGGCCAGGGCTCCGAGTAAAGCGCGCGTCCGCTCCCGGGCCTCATCGGCCCGGCCCAGAAGGTAGACCGCCAGCCCCACGGGCACCAGGCCGCCGCCGACGTTGAGGGCCAGCGTATTACGGCCGACGGGAATCGGGATGTCGATGAGGCTGCCGATGACCATGGCGGCGAGGATGCCGAGCGCCGCCCGGTCGGTCAAACGCATACGGTCCAGGACACGGTGGGCCAGGCCAAGGTAAATCAACACGGAGATCAGGATCAGCAGAATAATGCCGACAGGAAGCCTACCCATAGCACCTACTCCTTCGTCCGGAAAGCGTTATTGTGGTAGGCTCCCACGTCCTGCCGCAAATATGCAACACGCACGGCAAAAGACTCTTATCGAGGGCGGTTAAAGAAAAAAGAAAAGCAGCCTCCGGGCTGCTCGCCAGAATGCCTGGTTACTTGTTCTAACTGAATTATGCCTATTCGTCCTTTTCCTTTTCGAACATCTCTCCAAAGACATCGCCGAGGGTGACCTCGCCGCGCTCCTCGTGCCCGGCGGCGGCCGGCGGCGGGCCTTCTTCGTCGCCTGCCGTGACACCGCCGGCCTCTCGCAGTGAGAGGCGGATCCGCCGGTTCTCCTGGTCCACGCTCAGGACTTTGACGTTGATTTCCTGGTCCTCCTGCACGACATCCTCGGGTTTGGCGACATGCCAGTCGGCCATGTGGGAGATGTGGACCAGCCCTTCGACGCCGGGTTCAAGTTCAACAAAGGCACCGAAGGGCACCAGGCGCACTACGCGGGCCGGGACGATGGCGCCCACCGGATAACGCTCGGCAACGGTATCCCAAGGGTTCGGCAGGACCTGTTTCAGGCTTAGGGAGACCTTCTCGTTCTCCCGGTCCACCCGCAGGACAAGGACGTCGATCTCGTCCCCGACTCTAAGGGCCTCCGAGGGGTGGTTGATCCGGTGCCAGGCGATCTCGGAGATATGGAGGAGGCCGTCAAGACCGCCAATATCGACGAAAGCCCCGAACTGGGTCAAACGTCTTACTACGCCGTGTACAACGTCACCCTCCTTGATGGTTTCCAGGGTGTGCTGACGCTTCGCGGCGTATTCCTCTTCCAGGACCTGCTTCCGGGAAAGAATTACCTTTTTGCGCCCCCGGTTAAGCTCGATAACCTTGGCCGTAATCTCCCTGCCCACGTACTGCGAAAGGTCCTCGACAAAGCCTCTCTCCACCTGCGATGCGGGGAGAAAAGCCCGTACTCCCAGATCTACAAGGAGGCCGCCTTTGACCATCTCGCGGACGACGCCGGTCACAGGCTCTTCGTTGCGGAACGCCTCATCGAGTCTTTCCCACGCCTTGACCGCATCGGCACGGTTCTTGGAGAGGATGATTCGCCCTTCATTGTCCTCGGCCTTGACCACCCAGACATCTATTTCATCCCCCACCTTGACCACTTCCTGGGGGGAGGTGACATCATAGCAGGACAACTCGCGTATTGGAATGACCCCCTCGGACTTGGCGCCGACGTCGACCATGACTTCATCCTGGCCGATGTCCACGACCGTGCCCTTCACCACATCACCGCTCCTGAGCGGACGAACCTGCATCGCCTGCATTTCGGCTTCGGGGTTCGCCATTTCTTCCATCCCACTCATCCGCCTTTCTACCTCCTCGATAATCCAGTCAGGCGTGGAAGCTCCTGCCGTCAAGCCGGCCACCCGGACGCCCCGAAACCAATCGTGATCCAGCTGATCCGCTGTTTCGATCTGATAGGTCGGAGTCCCCGTTTGCCGGCAGAGATTAGTCAACTTGCGGGTGTTGGCGCTGTCAGCCCCCCCAACCACAACCATCAACTGCACCTCGCGGGCCAGTTCCAGCACGGCCTGTTGGCGTTCGGCAACGGCATTGCAGATGGTATTGGAGACTGTGACCTCCCCCATCTTCTCCTCCAGGACCCGGACCACCGCCTCGAAGTTGTCTTGGGGCTGGGTGGTCTGGGCCACTACGCCGACCCGGGGCAACGCCGGAAGTCGACCGGCTTCCCCGGGGTTTTCCACCACTATGGCCTGGCCGCCCGTCCAGCCCACGATTCCCCGAACCTCCGGGTGTTCCTTGTCGCCGACCACAACGACCTGATAACCCTGGTTCGTAAGATCATGGGCCAGCCGCTGGGCCCGCTTCACAAACGGGCAGGTGGCGTCCACAACCTTGAAACCTAAGTTTTGGGCCTCCGCCAGCACGGTCGGGCCTACACCGTGTGAGCGGATGATGAGCGTTCCACTGGGCACGGCCCGGATATCCTCGATAACCCTGATCCCTTGTTCGGCTAAAAAGCCGACCACCTGGGGGTTATGGATCAGGGGTCCCAGGGAATAGATCGGGCCCTGCTCCTCCCTGGCCGTCTTAAGGGCCAGGTCAATCGCCCGGCGAACGCCGAAACAGAAACCAGCCTTGGCGGCCAGTTTGACCTCCACTCTACATCACCTCAAACCCTTCAAGAGGGCGCCTATGCGTTCCATAATCTCCTGGGCCACGGCTTCAAGGCGCTCCTTGGAGGGCTTCTCGCCTCCTTCCCCGGCAAAGCGCAAGGGTTCCCCGATACGGACGCGTACCTTTCCGCACAGCCCCCGCGTGCCTTGCAAGGCCACGGGAAGCACGGGCACCCCGTATTTAACGGCCAACAGGGCCGCGCCCAGGTGGGGCTTCAGGAAGGTGTCGGTCTTGCTGCGCGTGCCTTCCGGGAACACGCCCAGAACGTGCCCCTTTTCCAGTTCCTGCCGGGTTCGTTGAAGGGCCTGGCGGTCCGGACGGTGACGATGCACCGGAAAGGCTCCAAGCCATCGGAGTATGCTCGCAAAAACCGGAAAGCGAAACAACTCTGCCTTTGCCATAAAGAAGACCTGGCGGGAAAGGGCACAGCCCACCACCACCGGGTCCCAGTAGCTGACGTGATTGGCCGTTACGATTAAAGGTCCTTCGGCGGGGATGTTTTCCACCCCTCTGACCTCCCAGCGACGCAACGTGACCAGGGCGATCTTGCACAGCCACCGGGCAAACCAATAAAACATTACTTGCCCCGGACCTCCCGCACGATCATCTCTACCACCTGATCGATGGTCCGTTCGGTGGTATCGATCACGAGGGCGTCCGGTGCAGGCCTGAGCGGCGCTACCTCGCGCGTGCTGTCGATAAAGTCGCGCCGGGCGATTTCGCGCGCCAGCACGTCCAGGTCGCATTGCCGCCCGGCGGCGGCCAGTTCCCGCTGCCGGCGGCGGGCACGCTCCTCGGCGGATGCGGTTATGAAGAACTTGTGTTCGGCGTGCGGCAGAACGACGGTGCCGATGTCACGCCCTTCCATTACCACGCGGCCGGCGGCGGCCATCCGCCGCTGGAGTTCGGTCAGCCGCTCCCGGACGGCAGGTATGCGGGCCACCAGGGAGACGTGGCGCGAAACCTCCGGTTGCCGGATGGCGGTGCCGACGTCCTCACCGTCCAGAATAACAGACGGAACAGGACCGTCCCCGTTCATAATGATCCTGGCGCGTGCGGCAAGCTCCGCCACCAGATCTTCGGCGTCACACGGTATCCCTTTGCGCAGGGCTAGAAGCGTCAGGGCGCGGTACATCGCCCCGGTGTCCACGTAACGGTAGCCGATTTCCCGGGCTACCAGGCGTGCCACCGTACTCTTTCCGGCGCCCGCCGGACCGTCGATGGCCACGACATCCTTCATCCGGTGAGGCCACGCCTCCTTCGGTCGGAGCTTTACGCTTAATAATCTTCGACAGGATTATCACATTTCCTTTTTAAATACAAAAAAGCGTCAGAAACACTTCTAGAGAGAATTTTGCGCGGCAACCGTTTTCAAAAGCCCCGTAAAACCGGGGAAAGACACATCGATACAGGCTGCGTCATCAAGTGTAGTGGTGCCCCTGGCGGCAAGACCGGCGATAAGAACGGTCATGGCGATACGATGGTCACCATGGCTCCGGGCCGCGGCACCATGAAGCTGTGGCACGCCCTCGATCACCAGGCCGTCCGGGCGCTCTTCGACCCGTGCCCCGAAACGGCGCAGTTCGGCGGCGGTGGTGGCCAGGCGGTTTGATTCCTTGACCTTCAGTTCGGCGGCGCCGCGGATCACGGTGCGCCCCTTGGCCAGGGCGGCGGCCAGGGCGAGCACGGGGATCTCGTCAATCAGGCTCGGGATCAAGTCCCCGCCGATTTCCACCCCGCGCAGGCGGGCGCTGGTGACGTGAAGGTCGGCCACCGGCTCACTCGCGGCCGGGTCCCGGGGGATGACCTCAAGATTGGCGCCCATCCGCTGCAGGACCTTGATGATTCCGTCCCGTGTAGGGTTGATGCCGACTTCGCGAATGAGAATGTCGCTTTCGGGCACAAGGGTAGCGGCCACCAGCCAGAAGGCTGCCGAAGAGATATCTCCGGGCACTTTGATCTCACGCCCCGAAAGGGACGGACCCGGGCGGATGACCGTCGTCAGGCCCTCCTTTTGGATGTCGGCGCCGAAGCCGGCCAGCATGCGCTCCGTATGGTCACGGGAGGGTGCGGGCTCGGTGACCGAGGTGGTCCCGTGGGCGAACAGCCCGGCCAGCAGGATGGCCGATTTGACCTGGGCCGAGGCCACGGGCAGGGTGTGGTCGATGCCCTGAAGCCTCCCGCCGCGGATGGCTAACGGGGGAAGACGGTCGTTCTGCCGTCCGTGGATGGCGGCCCCCATTTCGGACAGCGGCCGGACAATGCGCGCCATGGGCCTCCGGCGTAGTGAGGCGTCCCCGGTAAGGACCGAGAAAAAGGGGCTGCCGGCCAGGACCCCGGCCAGCAGGCGAAAGGTGGTACCGGAATTGACGGCGTTCAGGACGTCTTCCGGCTCGACCAGCGATTCCGGTCCGTGCCCGTGAACGGTGACGCGGTTAGCTCTATCCGGCCCCTCGATGGCGACGCCAAGGGCGCGCAGGCATGCCAGGGTTGCCAGACAATCGGCACCGGGGAGAAAATTGGTGATGGTCGTATCGCCTTTGGCGAGGGCGCCGAGGATGGCCGAACGGTGGGAGATGGATTTGTCCCCGGGTACCTCGATGGTGCCGCGCAGGCCGTGGGCCTGATGGACTTCCAAGGGTTAGACTCCTCCTTGTGGCGGGCTCGGCTGACGGCCGGAATTTCCTTCGCTTCGCCGACAACTTTCTGTTAGCGGAATTAGAAGCGCGTACCTACCGCCTGCAACTCCGTTGGCTTGGGTCGATACTGTTACCGACGGGAGATCCGCATACCGTGGGGCGTAGCGCCGGTATACACGCACCGCTGCACCGCACCCGGTGTTGGCTTGCACAACGGTCGACAGTCGTCGGTCGTCAGACTCGATGAGATTCGCACGAACCGATGACCGCATTTGCCCGGCCCGTCTTCGCCTCCAGGGCTTAGTGTATCCCTGGGTAACTTAGCCTAGGGCTCTCATTTCACCCGCACCGGAATGCCGTTGCGGCTGAGGACGGCGGCCGCATGGTCGCGGTCCGCGATGCTGGCAAAGGCCAGGCGCACCGTGCCGGCCTCGCCCTCGCGTACGCGCAGGATCTCCAGGTCGCAGAGGTTGATGCCCTCGGCCGCCAAGGCGGCCGTCACGGAGGCGATGGCCCCCGGCCGGTCGGGAACGGTAACCGTCAAATCGTGCAGATCGTAAAGATACCCCTTGACCCGGGCCGGCACGGCCCGGCGGGTCGCACGCGCCGCGGCCAGCCATGCGGTCAGGGCCCCGTCGTCCCCGGCACGCAGGATGGTTTCGGCCTGCTCGATCTGGTGGCGGAAAAACCACAGCATCTGGAGAACCTTGTCCCTGTTGCTGGCGAAGATATCGCGCCACATCTCGGGGCTCGAAGCGGCGATCCGCGTGGTGTCCCGGAAGCCGCCGGCGGCCAGGGAAAGGGCCCGGTCGCCGTCCGCCATGTCTCCCACGGTATTGGCCAGGGCGGCGGCGACGATGTGCGGCAGGTGGCTGACGGCGGCCACCATCAGGTCGTGCTCGGCCGGCGCCAGTTCGATGACGCGGGAGCCGAGCCGGGCGGCCATTCGGCGCAGGCACTCAAGTGCCTGCGGCAAGGTGCGCGGTGTCGGCGTCAGAACCCAGAAAGCACCCTCAAACAGGTAGCGGTCGGCGTGCCGCACCCCCGCCGTCTCGGCTCCGGCCATAGGGTGCCCGCCGACGAAAGCGCAGGCCGAAGGGATCACGGTCTCGGCCCTGGCGACGATCTGTTCTTTGGTGCTGCCGACGTCGGTCACCGTAGCCCCCGGGGCCAGGTGGGATGCGATCCGCTCCAGGGTGGGAAGAATCGCCCCAACCGGGGTGGCTAGGACGATGAGGTCGGCTCCGCGAACCCCGGCGGCAGGGTCGGTGGTGTATTCCGTCACGGCCTGCAGGGTGAGGGCCAGCCGCAGGTTCTCTTCGCTGCGGCCGATACCGACCACCGAGCGGGCCAGACGGCGGTCCAGTAGAGCCATGCCCAGTGAGCCGCCGATAAGGCCGACCCCGATGATCGCGACTCGCTCAAACATCGTCAGGCGCTCGGCGGCTGGGCCGGCGGTACCTTGCGCCCCAGGGCCTCGGCCACCCGGCGCACCTCTTGCATCATGGCGGCGAAGTTTTCCGGCGTAAGGGACTGGGCGCCGTCACACAGGGCCTCGGCCGGGTTGGGATGGACCTCGACGAGCAGACCGTCCGCGCCGGCGGCCACGGCGGCCCGGGCCATGGGGATGACGTACTTCCACTTGCCTATCCCATGGCTCGGGTCGACGATTACGGGCAGGTGCGACAGGTTTTTCACCACGGGAATGGCGGTAAGGTCAAGGGTGTTGCGGGTGTACGTCTCAAAGGTGCGGATGCCCCGCTCGCAAAGGATGACGTTCTCGTTGCCGGAGGCCAGGATGTACTCGGCCGCCATAAGCCACTCCTCGATCGTCGCCGACAGACCTCGCTTTAAGAGCACCGGCTTGGGGATGTCACCGAGTTCGCGCAGCAGGTTGAAGTTCTGCATGTTCCGCGTGCCGATCTGGATGATGTCGGCGTACTGTGCCACCGCATCCAGCGTACGGATGTCCATAACCTCGGTGATGATCTTCAAGCCGTAACGCTCACGAGCCTCGGCGAGGATTTTCAGACCCTCCTCGCCCAGTCCCTGGAAGGAATAGGGCGAAGTCCGAGGCTTGTAGGCCCCGCCGCGAAGGATGGTCGCTCCCGCCGCCCGTACGTAGGAGGCGGCGGTCAGGAGTTGCTTCCGGCTTTCGACCGCACAGGGGCCGGCCATAACCTGGACCGTTTTCCCGCCGATCTCGATGTCACCGACACGAATCACCGTTCCTCCCTCTTTCATAATGCGGCTGGCCAACTTATAGGGTTGAAGGATCGGCACCACGCCGTCAACACCCGGGAGGGCCTCAAGGGCGATCTCCGAAAGGCGGGTCTTGTCCCCGATAGCGCCGATGATGGTCCGCTCGACGCCTCTCGACAGATGAATACGGAAACCGGCCGCCTCCAGGTGGTGTACGACGTTCTCAATTTGCGCGTCAGTGGCGCCATGACTCATAATGATGACCATAATCAAAAATCCTCCTCGAGCACGGCCTCCAGGGCCGAGATAAAAGCGTTGTTTTCCTCCTGGGTACCGATGGTCACCCGTAGCATCGTCGGGTAGCCGAAACCGCCGCGGATGATCACCCCGCGCCTGAGCAGGCGCTGAAAGACTTCCCGTTCATTCCGCCCGGCGTCAAAGAGAATGAAGTTGGCTTCGGTCGGGACATAGGGCAAGTCCAGATGCTCGAAGGCCCGGTACAATTGTGCCTTCCCCCGCCGGTTATTCTCGCGGGTACGCTCCACGAACTTCTGGTCCTCTAAAGCGGCGAGCGCCGCCTCCTGTGCCAGGGCGTTGACGTTAAAGGGTTCACGTACGCGGTTCAGGTAGGCGATGAGGTCCGGGTCGCCGACCGCGTATCCGATGCGGAGACCGGCCAGCCCGTAGACCTTGGAGAAGGTACGCAGGACCAGCACGTTGTGACCGGCCCGCAGGTAGTCCAGGCCGTCGGGGTAGCGTTGATCTTCCACATACTCGAAATAGGCCTCGTCAAAAATAACCAGCGTTTCCCGGGGGACACGTTCCAGAAAACGGTCGACATCCTTCCGGGTGTTGATCGTCCCGGTGGGGTTGTTCGGGTTGCAGATATAGACGAGCTTGGTCCGCGGGCCAAGATGCACAGCCATGGACTCCAGGTCGAGCCGGAAATCACCGGTCAGGGCGACCTCCACAGGCCTGGCGTTCATAAGACGCGCCAGCGGCTGGTACCGCGGGAAGCTTGGAACAGGCATAACGGCTTCGTCGCCGGGGTTAAGGACCGCCAGGGAGACCATCTGGACGATCTCATTCGAGCCGTTGCCCAGGATAACGGCCTCCGGGTCCACCCCGTGGAAACGGGCCAGGGCGTGGCGCAGGCGATGGGCGCTTCCATCCGGGTAGAGGGCGATCCCCCCTGCGGCGCGGGTCACGGCCTCAACGGCCCGGGGCGAGGGCCCCAGAGGGTTTTCGTTCGAAGCCAGTTTGATCACCCGTTGAAGTCCCAGTTCGCGCTGGACTTCTTCGATCGGCTTACCGGGCCGGTAGATGGCCAGGTTCCCGATGTTTTCCCGGACAAGGCTGCCGGTCACCTTGCGTTCCCCCTCTCTGGAGAATAAAAACACTCCAACCCAGGAGTGTCGTCGCGGCCTCCCTTTTTCCCGCAGCCGATAATGTTTGGGAAACATACTAACATGCGCCCATTTACGGCGCAACTATTTTTTGGACGGGGGACTTGGTGCCCGGACTAGAGAGCCGAATCCTGCTGTACGAAGCGGAGACCCGGGAACTGCTCCTGCGTCAGTACGCGGGCCACCCAGCGGTTGGTGGTCAGGGTGGCCAGGGCATACGGTTGTTTAAGGCCTCTCATTTCGGGGCCGGTCAGGACTTTGAGGTTGGGGAATGTGGGGTAGCCGGGCGGCGTATCGATCACCACACCCACCTCGCCCGTATTCAGTTCTACGATGGTTCCGGTGGGATAAGCGGCGACATTGGCGAGAAAGGCTTGCAGCAGGTCGAAGTGGAACCAGTAGTTTCCGGCGGCCGCCAGCATTTCATAGGCCTCGTGCACCGGCTGGGCCGGCCGGTAAATGCGGTCGGCGGTCAGAGCGTCAAAGATATCGGCGATACCCACGATCTGGGCCTCCAGGCCGAGGTCCGCCCCCTTTAAGCCCAAAGGGTACCCCCCGCCGTCGAACCGTTCGTGATGGGCGTAGGCGATGGCTGCGACATCGGGGTCGAAGGCTAGAAGGTCACGCCCGTAAACCGGATGTTTCTTAATGATTTCAAATTCCTCGCGGGTCAGCTTCCCCGGCTTGTACAGGACATCGTCGGGGATCTGGATTTTGCCGATATCGTGCATCAGGGCGCCCACGCCGAGGGTGTACAGCCGTGTGCGGTCAAGCCCCAACCTGATACCGGTGATCAGGGCCAGCACGCAGACGTTCACCGAGTGGTGGTAGAGGTATTCGTCCTCGGTGCGGATATCGGCCAGGTTGACCATCGCCGATGGGTTATCCGTCAACTGCTCGATCATCTCGTTGACGGTCTCGTTCAGCGCCGGGGGAATGGTGACAAGTTTCGTCTGGGAGGCGAGTGCCTCCAGCATCACCTGGCGCACTTGTTCGATGGCCCGGGTTCTTGTCGCCGGCATGATGACGTCCGGTACCGAACTGTAGTCCACCGGGCCCTCGTCGATGTAGATCCAGGAGAACCCCAACTCTAGCAGCCGGGTGATATATCCCGCCGTGATCTTTACCCCGGCCTTGAGGTAAATCTCGTTATTGGGGCCGAGGACGGCCATCCCCACGCGCATCCCCGGAACCAGGTCCTTAACCTTGACGCGGCGCAACTTCCTTACCCCCCTAAACCGGGCTCCAAATAAGACGGGGCCCGGCTCTCAGGGCATCAGGAGGTCGGGGCGCAGCCGGGCGGCCTCGCGCAGGTAGAGATGTTTCATCTCTCCCTGTTTCTTGTCGGTATTAACGTGCATCAAGACGCGGATGCAGCGGCTGATGGCCGTCGGGTGGGCGATCTCGGTCGCTCCGAGAAGGGGCACCTGGTGCCATCCAAGTTGCCGCGCCGCCAGAGCGGGGAACTCGGCATTGAGATCGGGGGTCATAGTGAGAAAAATGCTGGCGATGTCATCCACGGCGATTTGGTTGGCATCCACCAGGGCCGTCAACAGTTCCCTTGTGGCGTCCAGGATTTCCTCGGCGGCGTTGTGTTCTACGGTAATTGCCCCGCGAATGCCACGGACCACGGACAAGGCCGGCCCTCCCTAACGGTTATACTTGTGCTCCAGCCACTCGCGCAACCCGCGCGCTTCCTCGTTGACCTTGAAGAGCAGGCGTTCCACTTCAAAACGGGACAGGACGATGCCCGCAGGCTCCAGGATCTCGATACGGCGGAACTCCTCGCGGATGACGAAGCGAATCAGGTCCTCGAGGCCGGCGGCGACGACTGTCAACTCCACGGGGGCGAAGGCGACTTCGTTATTGGCCTTTTCATCGAAGATGGTGTAAATCTCCCCCGCCAGGTTAATGTCCTCGATTTGCACTCCCTGGACCGGCACATTGCGAAAAAGGGCGACCTGTTGTTCGCGAACCTCTTCAGCGACCTTCTCAGTGGGCTTGCCGCCAAAGAGGCGGCCGGGACGGGAAACACCTTTAAAGTCAAGTCGGATCTTGACACGAAGGTCTGCTTCCACCTGTTCACCACCGGACTGGTACTTTATCACCAATTAAATCCCCTTCTCCCTTAAGGAGCTTGAATTGCTTACTTATTCTTCTCCCGGTTTAAAAATCCTGCTCCTTTCCGATGATTGGGCGAGCCGGTGCAAGCGGCGCACCTCGGCTGCCGTCAGATGGCGGTACTTCCCCGGCGACAGGCCCCGGGGTTCCAGGAAGGCGAAACGGATGCGCCTCAGGCGACGCACGGGATGGCCCACGGCGGCGCACATGCGTCGGACCTGGCGGTTCCTGCCCTCGTGGATGGTCAACTCGATCAGTGCCGGCGGCCCGGGCCGCCGCAGGAGGATACGGGCTGGAGCGGTCATGCCGTCCTCAAGGGGCACGCCCGAAGCCAGGCGGGCCAGGTCCTCCGCGTCGGGCCGGCCTTCGACCTCGGCGAGGTAGGTTTTGGGGACGTGGAAACGGGGGTGGGTCAGGCGGTAGGCCAGTTCGCCGTCATTGGTAAGGAGAAGCAGGCCCTCGGTGTCGTAGTCCAGCCGTCCGACGGGATAAAGCCGCCGTGGGATGTCCCGTACCAGGTCGGTCACCTTGGGGCGCCCCCGGGGGTCGTCCGCCGTGCTGACGTATCCGGCGGGTTTGTATAGAAGGATGTAAACGGGCTTCTCGGCTTGTACCCTGCGCCCGTGCACCTCGATGACGTCGCGGTCCGGATCCACGCTGGTTCCCAGCGCGGTCACCGTCCGCCCGTTCACCCGGACCGCTCCCGCCAGGATCAACTCTTCGCACCGGCGGCGGGAAGCTACGCCCGCGTGGGCCAGGACCTTCTGCAGACGCTCGAGAGACAAGAGGGTTCGTCCACCGTCCTTAGAGGGGTACTTACACCTTAATAGTATCTTGCCTACCCGCCCTTGAAAATATGGTTCACGATATATACGGAGGCGATGAACGTGGTGAAATCGGCCAATAACCCCGATACGACCGCGTAGCGGTACTTCTTGATGCCCACCGACCCGAAGTACAGGGTTAGGACGTAAAAGGTGGTGTCGGAGGAGCCCTGCATGGTCGATACCAGAAAACCGATGAGGCTGTCGGGGCCGTGTTCCTTGATTAATTCGGTGGCGACTCCCAGCGCCGCCCCTCCCGAAAGGGGGCGCAGCAAGGCGTGCGGCAGGACCTCCGCCGGAGCGCCCAGGGCGGATAGAACGGGGGTCAGGGCGCGGGCGGTGGCGTCCATGGCTCCCGAGGCCCGGAAGATGCTGATGGCGACCACCATGGCCACGAGGAAGGGGATCAGCTTCACCGCCAGTCCGAAGCCCTGCTCGGCCCCCTCCACGAAGGTCTCGAAGACCGGTACCCGCCTTATCACACCGGCCAGCAGGACGATCACCAGGAAAGCGGGGATCGCCCAGCGGGAGATTTCACCTACCAGAACTAGCATGGCCCGCCTCCCCGGCGGCGGTATAGGCGGCGCAGCAGAACGTCGGCAAGGACCGCCACCGTCATGCCGCAGGCCGTGGCGAAGATAGTTGTTCCAACCACCGCCGTAGGATCGGCCGACCGGTACATGATACGGATGCCGATGATCGTGGCCGGAATTAGAGTGATGCAGGCGGTGTTCATGGCGAGGAAGGTGCACATGGCTTCGGAGGCGGTATCCGGGCGGGGATTAAGCCGCTGCATCTCCCGCATGGCGATAAGGCCCATCGGTGTGGCGGCGTTGCTCAGGCCGAGAACATTGGCGGAGAGGTTCATCACGATGGCCCCGAAGGCCGGATGGTTGCGCGGGATGCTGGGAAAAAGCAGGCGGATAAAGGGCTGGACAATCATTGAAAGGGCCCGGACCAGGCCCGCAGCCTCGGCGACCTTCATTACGCCGCACCAAAAGGCCAGGATCCCGATTAGACCGAGGGCCGTGGATACGGCGGTCTGCGCCCCGTTCAGGGCGGCGGTGGTGACCGTTTCGATGCGCCCGTTGGCCGCGGCCGCAACAATACCGAACAGAATTAGGGCGAGCCAGACAACGTTGACCAAGACACGATCCCCCTTGTCCTTGTCCTCCGTAGTCAAACTCTATGAGGACGGGCCAGGGGGTAGAACCGCGCTCCTTACTGCTCGCTGCTTTTCTTCTTAAGGTAATTGTCGAGCCGTTCGAGCACCGCGGGAGCCAGATCGATGAGGCGATCGGCGATGCCGTTGGCGTCGACCGGCAGGAGGCGCACCTGTCCCTGGCCCACGACGAGAAAGCCCATGGGCTGCACGGATACGCCGGCCCCGCTTCCACCGCCGAAAGGATACGTGCTCGCGCCGTCGTCGCGCGCGATTTCAAACTCTCCGCCACCGGCGGCGAACCCGACCGCCACCTTGGAAATTGGAATAATGATTATCCCGTCAGGGGTCTCCACCGGGTCGCCGACCACGGTATTCACATCCACCATTTGCTTAATGCTCTCCATGGCCGTCTGCATCAGACCCTGGATGGGGTGCTGCTCCACCGGACTTCCCCCCTACATGTGCCGCGAGGCCCTTCAGGCCCGCGACTATAATATGGCCCAGGCGGATAGCCAGTATGCAGCGGATATCGGTGGCGAAAACGGGGCGGCCAAAGTCCGGTTTTACGGCCAGGCGGGGGTGGGCGCGGAAGTCGGTTAGGCGGGAGGTCAGGGTAAGGAGCGACCCCTTGACCGCCCAGGTGAGTCCGGTCAGTATCCCGGTCCGGTCGGCCGACTCGGTGCCGATGCGGGTACTCCAGTCCAGGTCCTCGATACGTATGCGGGGGGTAAGGTAGCAGATGCCGGCGCGGAAGGATTTGAAGACGTTATACCAGCGCAGAAACAGGACGGACAGGGGCAGTTCCCGGACCTCGCGGTCGACGGCGGTGGCCGGGGTATCGGTGGCGGAGCGGGATTTGAGGCGGATAGCGGGATTTCTCCCCAGGCCCGCCCGCAGGTCGAGCATCGGAACCTCCGCCCGGTAGAGGGGCAGGCCGAGCCATGAGACAAGCACAGCCACCCGGTCGTCTTCCCCCTCCCGGCGATAGGCCAGGTTAACCCGGAGGAAGGTCAGGGCGAGAAAAACCCCCGCCATCAGAAGCGCGGCGATTATCAGCAGGAAAAGCACGAAATCCTCCCTTCCTCCTCCTTTACCGTTCCCCCTACGAAACCTAAATGTGCATGACCTCCCGGACGATTTCCATCGTAGCGCGGGCGGCCGTACGGGCTTTTTCGGTCCCGGCGGCCAACACGTCGTCCAGGTAACGGGGTTGGGCCAGGAGCCGGCTGCGGCGCTGGCGGATCGGATCCAGTGCCCTGTTAAGGGCGGCCGAGAGTTCCTTTTTACAGGCCACGCATCCCACGCGCCCCGTGCGGCATTCCTCCTCGATCTCGGCCAGGCGGTCGGCGCTGTACAGGCTGTGAAGGGTATGCACCGTGCATACCTCCGGGTGGCCGGGGTCGTTCTTGCGGATGCGCGCCGGGTCCGTGATCATCATCCGGGCACGCCGGTCGACTTCTTCGACGGGCATGGCCAGGGCGATTTCGTTGCCATAGCTCTTGCTCATCTTGCGCCCGTCGGTCCCGGGGAGGACGGGCGTTTCCGTGAGGAGCGCCTTCGGCTCCGGGAAGACCTGGCCATAGAGGTAATTGAAACGCCGGGCGACCTCGCGGCAGAACTCCAGGTGCGGCAGTTGGTCCTGGCCGACGGGCACGGCATCGGCGCGGTAGATCAGGATGTCCGCCGCCTGCAACAAGGGGTACCCGAGAAAGCCGTAAGTATTGATATCCTTGCCCTGGGCGCCGAGCTGCTGCACCTGGTCCTTGTAGGTGGGCACACGTTCCAGCCAGGACAGGGGCGTGAACATTGAAAAGAGCAGGTGCAACTCGGCATGCTCCAGGATACGGGACTGGACGAAAACGGTGGCCTTCTCGGGGTCAATCCCGGCGGCAAGCCAGTCGGCGATCATCTCCCGGGTGTTTTCGCGCAGGGCGCTGGTATCCTCGTAGATGGTGGTCAGGGCATGCCAGTCGGCGGCGAAGAAAAAACACTCGTGTTTTTCCTGCAGAGCGATCCAGTTATGAAGTACGCTCAGGTGTCCAATGTGCAGGCGGCCGCTGGACCGCATGCCGCTAAGGATACGCATGGTTGGTTTATCTCATCCTTTCAAAGAGGTTGGAAATCCTGGCCGGTTACGCCGCCAGACCACGGGCCAGGTTGAAGAACATTTCAGCCAACGGAACGACGAAGAAGGTCAGGAACTTGCCGATTAGTCCCGTCACCATAAGGACCAGCAGGACAAGCACACCGTACTGCTCCAGAGCCACAAGCCACTCCTGCCGTCCGGGCAGCAGGCCCGCCAGGATCTTGGAACCGTCCAGGGGCGGTACCGGAATAAGGTTAAAAACGGCCAGCACGACATTAATATAGATCAACTGGTAGAGCAGCAGCAACCCGAAGCCTGACTGCATGTAATCAATCAAACCCAGTAGAACGGAAGCCGCGAGGGCCAGGACCAGGTTTGCCGCCGGGCCGGCGAGGGACACCAGTAGGAGGCCCTGCTTGACATTGCCCCGCAGGTTGTAGGGGTTGACCGGGACCGGCTTCGCCCAGCCGAAACCGGCGACAAAGAGCAAGAGCAGCCCCAGCCAGTCCACGTGGGCTACGGGGTTCAAGGTCAGCCTCCCCGCATAGCGGGCGGTATGGTCGCCGAGGCGGTCGGCAACGAAACCGTGGGCGTATTCGTGTACGGTGAGGGCCAGCATAATTGCCGGGACAAGGGCGATAATCTCGGCCAGGTTCGGCACATGAAACAAGGCTTATTCGCTCCTTCCCGCTATCTGCGCGGTCGCTGCGTTGGTCCCCGGGCCGTTGTCCAGCCCCATCACCCGCATTGCATAATCCAACTCTTCCTGCTTGTTCTTGACATGGCCCTCAAGCCTGGCCTGCCACACGGCATCCAAGGCCTTGCGGAACAAAGGGCCGGGGCGGTATCCGAGGCTCCTAATATCTTTGCCGGTAATGGAAGGTTTATGTTTCTTAAGAATGGCGGCGACATCGCGGAAACGGTACTGGAGCCGTTCTTCTTCGAGCATTACCAGGACCAGCGGATAGGCCTCCCGCGGTAGTTGAAGGTAAATACGGGCCAGGTTCACCAGGCTGGTATTGGGGGATGAAAAGCCGCGGACCGCCTGGCGCCAGCTTTCCAGGGCGGTCACCACGTTCTCCGTCTGGCGCCGGCCGATCTTGTAGCGGCTGCAGGTTTCCAGGACCAAGGGCATCGGCGAGGAGTGGAGAATGGCTGTAAAGTAGCAGAGCCAGAGTTCGGCCGGGGGAGGGACCTCCCACTCCTGGAGCCTCCGGATAACCCGGGGAATGCGGCCTACGACCGGCTGCACCTCCCAGTAGGTGACTTTGGGGAAAAGGTGCGGCCAGATGTTCAACTGCGCCAGGCGGGCCAGGGTGCGCGGCGTATAGTCCTTATCCAGCATCCGCTTCACCTCGGCCCATTGCTGCTCATCCGGCACGGTCCGCAGGGCACGTTCGGTCAGGGCTTCGCGCATCAGGGCCAGGGTCTGGCGCTCGATATTGAAACGGTAGCGCTGCTCATAACGGACTGCTCGCAGGATGCGGATAGGATCCTCAATGAAGCTCAGGTTGTGCAGTGCTCGGATCAGCCCGTGTTGGAGGTCGTCCCGTCCCCCGAAGTGGTCGATGACGTCGCCGAACCCCTCGGGGTTCAGGACAACCGCAATGGCGTTAATCGTGAAGTCCCGCCCGTAGAGTTCGTGGCGCAGGGGCGAATCGTCCACCCCGTCCAGCGGCTTGCCATAGGCGTCGAAGTGACGCCGGGCCATGGTAATGTCGAGCCGCGGTCCCTGCGGCAGGAACACCTGGGCCTTATCGATCGCCTCCGCCACCTTGAGTTTCCCGCCAAGGGCCGCGACGATCCTATCCCCCAGCGTCGCTCCATCGCAGTCTTCCACAACCAGATCGTAGTCCCGGCTGGGACGACCGAGAAGCGCGTCGCGGACCATGCCGCCCGTCAGGTAGACCCGGCACCCGAGATCCCGGCCGATGCGGCCGACAGTGCTCAGGATCCGCAGGGCCTCCGCGGAAAGGTTGCGGCGCAGGACCTCGGCCATATTCTGGTATCCCATCTCCTGTTGCGGGGAATTAAACAAGGTGCAAAAGCGCGGCTTGAACTTCTTGTGCAGGGTCTTGAGGATATCGGTGCGCGAGACAATGCCCGCAAGTTGATGGCCGTCAACGATGGGAAGACGCCCGATGTTATTCTCTATCATCAGATGCTGGATTTCGGTAAGGGGCGTGTCGGGGGCGGCGACCAGCACGTTCTTGGTCATAAAGGCCTTAACGGGGGCATGCCGCAGGTTATGGCGGTCGGCCTTTTCGACGTCCCGGCGGGAGATGATCCCCATGAGGTGGCCGTTTTCAACGACCGGCAGGCCGGTGTGCCCGTAGCGCAGCATAATCTGATTGGCCTCTTCCACCCGCATGTCGGGCGGAACCGACTTCACGGGACTGGACATGATCTCGCGGGCCGTGACCGGCGGGTGTATCAACATCCGGATGGTGTCCAGAAGCTCGTTGGCGATATGGTCCAGGCTCTGGCCCTTGATCGTCGCCGAAGCCGCCGCCGGATGGCCGCCTCCGCCGAAGTGGGACAGGATCTCGCGGACGTCGACCTCCGGGACGGAACTCCGGGCGACGATGTGCACCCGGTCCTCCATTTCAACGACGGAGAAGACGGCGTCGATGTGCTCGATCTCGCTCAGTTTATGGGTAAGAACGGCCAGCCCGCCGATGAACTCGTCCACGCTGCTGCGGGCGATCAGTATCTTCTGGCCGTTGACCAGATGGCGTTCCGCCGAAAGCAGGAGATGGCGCAGGAGTTCTTGCTGCTCGTCGGTTAGCGGGCGGGCCAGGAACCGGCCCACCAGGGCGAGGTTCGCCCCGAGACCGATCAGGTAGGCTGCCGCCTCGAGGTCACGCTGGGTGGTGTTGGTGTACAGAAGGCTCCCGGTATCCTCGTAGATACCAAGAGCCAGAACGGTGGCCTCGAAGGGGGTGACCGCGAGATTCCGCGCCCTGATTTCCTCTACGAGGAGGGTGGTGGCGGCTCCCACCGGTTCCACCAGTTCAAATTCACCCCGGATGTCTCCTTCCGCCCATGGGTGGTGGTCGAAGATATGGATCCTCAACCCCGGGTGTTCAGTAAGGGCGGCAAGCTTCGCCAGCCGCCTGGCGTTTTTGGTATCCACCAGGATCAACGTGTCGACGTCCCCGGGGCGCAGTTCACCCGGCTTGTGGAGGTCCAGGATATCCCGGTGAAGGGCTACGAACTCCTCCACGTTGCGTGCCAGTTTGCCCGGCAGGACAAGCTCGGCGTCCGGGTAGAGCTTCTGGGCCGCGACCATGGCCGCCAGCCCGTCGAAATCGGTATTCGTATGTGTCGTTATCAGTTTCAAAGCTCAAGCCTCTCCCCCTTGGTTGGTGGGAAGGTCGGGGCGCAGGCGAGCCGGAACCACGTCGTTACGCGTCAGATCGGCGTAGCTTTCACGGCGGACGACGAGTTCCGCCGTTCCATCCCGGGCAAGGATCATGGCCGGCCGCGGCAGGCGGTTATAATTTGACGCCATCGAGTAGGTGTAGGCTCCCGTAGCCGGTACGGCCAGGATGTCTCCAGGGTTCGGGGCGGGCAGCCGGATGTCCCATATCAGCATGTCCCCCGACTCGCAGCACTTTCCGGCAATAGATACCGGTTTGCCCGGGAGTTCCGTCATTCGGCTGGCCACCGCAGCCTCATAGCGAGCCTGGTAGAGCGCGGGCCGGGGGTTGTCGCCCATGCCGCCGTCCACGGCGACGTAAGTGCGAATCCCCGGGATTTCCTTCACGGCGCCGACGGTGTAAAGGGTCGTTCCGGCCGGTCCGATCAGTGAGCGGCCGGGTTCGACCATAATCCGCGGTAGGGGGAGGCTCAGCCCGGCGGCCGTGGCTTCGACGGTTCCACGGATGGTGCGGGCCAGATCGCCGATCGTGGGAGGCTCGTCACCCTCCACGTAATAGATGCCGAGCCCGCCGCCAAGGTTTAGTTCGGAAAGCGTCCATCCTGTGGCCTCGTGCGCCTTCCGGGCGAACTCAAGCATGACCCGGGCGGCGTCGGCAAAGGCCTGTAATTCAAAGATCTGGGAACCGATATGGCAATGAAGGCCGTGGAGGCGGATATGCGGCAGTGTAAGCGCCTGGCGCACGGCCTCCATGGCCTGGCCGGTCGCGACAGGAAAGCCGAACTTGGAGTCGACCTTTCCGGTCTGGATGTATTCGTGCGTGTGGGCTTCGATGCCGGGCTGCAGGCGGAGCAGGATGGACGCCGTCCGCCCCAGGTCGCCCGCCGTCCGGTTCAACCGGTCCAGTTCAAGGGCATTATCCACGACGAAGCGATGGACACCGGCCTCAAGGCCCATCCGGATCTCGGCCGGCGATTTATTGTTTCCGTGGAAGTAGATGCGCGAGGCCGGAAACTGCACCACGAGGGCGGTGTGCAACTCTCCGCCCGAGACGACGTCCAGCCCCAGTCCCTCCTCTTCGATGATCCGGCAGATAGCCGCGGTGAGCAGCGTCTTGCCGGCATAGATAACATGGTTGTCGGGGCCGAAGGCCGAGCGGTAGGTGCGGCAGTTGTCCCGTAGCAGGTTCTCATCGATGACGTAGAGCGGAGTACCGAAGGTCCGGGCCAGTTCGACGGCGTCGCAGCCGCCGATCTCCAAATGCCCGCGGTCGTTCACCCGCATGGTCCCGCGCAGCAACATCCATTAAGCCTCCTCGATGACAGGTAGCTTCTGGAGCGACCGGGCCAGGTCTTCTTCCGGCAGGGGGAAGTCGACCAGTTCCCCGGCGAGATAACTGTCGTAAGCACTGAGGTCGAAATGGCCGTGCCCGCTGAGATTGAAGACGATGGTCTTCGCCTCGCCCGCCTCGCGGCAGATAAGCGCCTCCTTGATGGCCACGGCGATGGCATGGGCCGACTCCGGTGCCGGGAGGATGGCTTCGTTATACGCAAACAGCAGGGCGGCCTTGAAGATCTCGGTCTGGTTGACGGCCTGCGCCTCGACATATCCGTCGGCTACGAGCTGGCACAAGAGCGGCGAATCCCCATGGTAGCGCAGGCCGCCGGCGTGAATGCCCGGCGGTATGAAATTCGTCCCCAGGGTATGCATGTAACAGAGTGGGGTGAGACCGGCCACGTCGCCAAAGTCGTAGGCCCGCAACCCGCGGGTCAGTGTGGGGCACGCCGTGGGTTCCACGGCGATGAAGCGCGTCGCCAGCCTCCCGCCGAGCTTGTCGGAGATGAACGGGAAGGCGAAACCGCCGAAGTTCGAGCCTCCCCCGACGCAACCGATGAGGATATCCGGCTGCTCGCCGGCTTTTTCAAGCTGTGCCTTGGCCTCCAGGCCGATTACCGATTGGTGCAGGATGACGTGGTTCAGGACACTGCCAAGGGAGTAGTTGGTGTCGGGCCTGATCGCGGCGTCTTCGACGGCTTCACTGATAGCAACGCCCAGGCTGCCCGGCGAGTCAGGGTCTTGTTCCAGGATCCGGCGTCCGGCGTTGGTGCGGGTACTGGGGCTGGCCAGAACCTCGGCACCGTAGACCTGCATCAAGGACCGGCGGTAGGGCTTCTGATGATAACTCACCTTGACCATATACACCGTGCATTCCAGGCCAAAAAACTTGCAGGCAATGGACAGGGCGCTGCCCCATTGTCCGGCTCCCGTCTCGGTAGCCAGGCGCTTGATGCCGGCCAGCTTGTTGTAGTAGACCTGGGCCACCGCCGTGTTCAGCTTGTGGCTGCCGGCCGGGCTGACACCCTCATGTTTGAAATAGATCCGGGCCGGTGTGTCTAAGGCCTTCTCCAGGCGGCGGGCACGGATCAATGGGCTGGGCCGCCACAGGCGGTAAATCTCCCGGATTTCCTCGGGGATCTCGATCCAGCGCTCGGTGGAAACCTCCTGCTTGATAAGTTCCATCGGGAAGATGGGCGCCAGGTCGTCCGGGCCGACGGGCTTCTTTGTGACCGGATGCAACGGGGGCTTTGGCAGGCGGGGCATGTCGGCCTGCACGTTGTACCAGGCGCGCGGGATTTCCTCTTCGCCGAGCAGAATCTTGGTAGCGGTCATCTCTGAACTCCTCTCCTCTCATTCTCCTGCGCCAGGGGCACCGGCCCCAGACACTTACCAACATTTTAACGACCCCATACCCCTTTGACAAGGCACCACGACCCAGGACACCAAACAAAGAAAGGACGCGGTCCATCTTGTACGGTGACCGCGTCCTTTTTGTGAATTGATGACCAATGCTAACCTTTGGGCCGGAAGATGACGGCCGTCAGGTAGCCGAAGACGACGGCGGCGGTAATTCCCGGGGCCGCGGTGGCCAATCCGCCGGTGAAGGCGCCGATGAGGCCCTGCTGCTGCGCTCCTTTGATCGATCCCTGCGCCAGGAGGTGGCCGAACCCGGTGAGCGGCACGGTCGCTCCGGCCCCCGCGAAATCGACTAGAGGCTGGTAAAGGCCGAGCCCCGAGATAATCACCCCGGCGGTGACAAAGCCGACGAGGATATGGGCCGGGGTCACTTTGTAGTTGGTCAGGTCCATCAACAACTGGCCGATGGCGCAGAATAGCCCCCCGATAATGAAGGCTTTGAGGAAGATCATGCTTTCATCCCCCCGTCAGCCCGCCTGGACGACCACCCCGTGTCCGATGGCGGGAATGGTCTCGCCCTGCTTGGCGGTGATGGCGCTGAGGAGAGCGCCGGTTCCCACCCCCAGCAGGCGGTTGATCCGCTTTTGCTGCAACTGCTGCATCAGGTGGCCGCAGAACACGGCGGCCGAGCAGGCGCAGCCGCTGCCGCCGGCATGGGTGTCCTGTTTGGCCTGGTCGTAAATGAGGATGCCGCAGTCTTCAAGTTTGCCGCCCAGGTCGTAGCCGTGATCCTGAAGAATCTTGGCGGCGATACCCCGGCCGTAGTGTCCGAGGTCTCCGGTAACCACTATATCGAAGGCTGCGCCACCGCGTGCGGTATCGCGCAAGTGGCTGATGATGGTATCGGCTGCCGCCGGGGCCATCGCCGAGCCGAAATCGCTTGGATCCCCGATACCCAGGTCGATTACGCGTCCGACCGTGGCATGGGTGATCACCGGCCCGCTTCCTCCCGTCCCAGGGCGCGCCAGAATCGCCGCTCCTGCTCCGGTCACCGTCCACTGGGCGGTCATAGGGCGCTGCACACCCTGCTCGGTCGGGAAGCGAAACTGGCGCTCCGCCGTGCAGCAATGGGACGAGGTGGCGACCAGTACCCGGTCGGCGAAGCCGCCGTCCACGATCATTGCCCCCAGAGCGAGACCTTCGAAGAAGCTTGAGCAGGCCCCATAGAGTCCCAGGAAAGGAATCCCCAACTGACGAGCCGTGAAACCGGAAGCGGTGATCTGATTGCAGAGGTCGCCGGCCAGAAAGAAGTCGACCTCGTCCGGTTTTAGGCTGGCCTTTGCCAGAACCTTGTTTACGGCGTCCTCCAGGTAGCGGCGTTCAGCCTTTTCCCAGGTTTTCTCCCCGTGATAAGGGTCCTCAATAACCTTATCAAAGGTGTTGCCCAGGGGTCCCCGGCCCTCTTTGGCACCGACGGCGGTGGCAGTGGCAATGATTACCGGAGGGTACTGGAAAGTCACCGTCTGGCCCTGCTTCTTGGGCCCCGCCACAGGTCTCCACCTCCTGCGTTAGCGGATCAAAAGATAGATTAGCCCCATAATCCATCCGGCGACGATGCCGAAGACGAGAATCGGACCGGCGATGGTGAAGAGGCGCGCTCCCACGCCGAGGACCAAACCCTCGGCTTTGGCCTCCAAGGCCGGTGCGACCATGGAGTTGGCAAAGCCGGTAATCGGGACGATGGTTCCCGCACCGGCGTAGCGGGCGATCTCGTCGTACACACCAAGGCCCGTCAGCAGGGCGGCGAGAAATATCAGGGTGATCGACGTGGCCGTCCCGGCCGCCAGGGGTGCCAGGCCCAGACCCTGGAAAAACAGCAGAAGGGCCTGGCCGAGTATGGTGATCAGGCCGCCGACGGCGAAGGCCCAGATGGTGTTCCGCAGGACCGGAGGCTTCGGCTTCATCCGGTCACTGATGCGCATGTATTCGTCGCGCTGGGTATCCAGGGGCTTGGATAAGTCAACCTTCAGTCCCAGTCACCTCCTTATCCCCGGGTTGTGGAAAGAGGGACACCTGCGGGGTGTCCCTAATCGATGTAGGCCACCTTTAGGTTGGCCTTATATTCGGTTACTTTCCCGTTTTCCACGTTGGCGGTGAAGTTCACCACCTCTACTCCGGTGATTTTGCCGAGCGTCCGCGAGGCTTCATCGACGGCGCCCTGGACGGCTCCGCGCCAACCGTCGGGCGATTCCCCGACCAGTTCGGCCACCTTGACGTGCATCTGCTCATTCCCTCCTCGTGCTCAAGTTGGTGATACTTCTATTGTTCCGGCGCCGGAGGAGTTTAATGCACGTTCATCCCATATGCCGGGAAAGGGGCTTGCCGGCCCGCTGCTCGAAATGGTTGCTACTGAGTGCGACAGAGCATCCGCAGCTTGTGCAGGGCCTCCCGCTCAAGACGTGAGACCTGAACCTGTGAAAGGCCGAGACGGCGGGCGACCTCGGCCTGTGTCAATTCCTCAAAGAACCGCCAGATGATAATCTGGCGCGTACGTTCGGGCAATCCTTCCAGCAGACGGTCCAGGTCGATCCGTTCGGCCCACGTGTCCTCGCCGTCTCCCCGGTGGTGCACCTGGTCCATAATGTATATCGGGTCGCCTTCCTCCTGGTGCAGTATGTCATACAGTGAGGCCGGGGGTTGGGCGGCGTCCAGGGCGGCTACCAGTTCATCACGCGGCACCTTAAGGGCATCGGCGATTTCACCGATGGTTGGTTCGCGGGAAAGCTCGGCGGCGAGCCGCTCACGGACGTTTTGGACCTTCCACGCCAGCTCTTTCAAGGAACGGCTCACGCGAACCGGCGTGTCATCGCGCAGGAAACGCCGGATTTCGCCGATAATCATTGGAACGGCATAGGTCGAGAACTTGACCTTGAAACGGAGGTCGAACTTGTCTATAGCTTTGATGAGCCCGATACAGCCGATCTGAAAAAGGTCATCATGGTCGTAACCACGGCCTTCGAAGCGCCGGATGACGTTGCACACCAGCTTAAGGTTGGCGTTAATGAGAGTCTCCCGGGCGATGACGTCGCCCTTATGGGCCAGCTTGATCAGGCGGCGGGTCTCCCGGTCGGTCAGGAGAGGCCGGTTCGGGATGTTAAGGTCAATGCGCGCGCGCATGCTCACCGCGTTCGATCCGCTTTGTCAGCCGGACCCGGGTTCCCTGGCCGGGAGCGGAAATAACCTCCACCGTGTCCATGAAGGATTCCATAAAGGCGAAGCCCAGTCCGAGCCGCTCGGGGGTACTGGTAAAACCGGGGACTTGGGCCTGCGTGACGTCCTGAATGCCCTCGCCCTCGTCCTCGACCATGACCTCGAGCCCGTGTTCGGTCAGTATGGCATCCAGGCGGACCGTTTCTCCCGAGCGTTCCCGGTAACCGTGGATTATGGCGTTTGAGACCGCCTCCGAAACGGCGCCTTTGATATCGTCAAGCTCGGACACCGTGAAATCCAGTTGCGAGGCGAGGGCCGCCACGGCCACGCGGGCCAGGCCGACGTTTTCGGGCCGGCTGTCGAACGCCATCCGTAACCGGTTCTTTATCTTAACCATTGTTGCTCCCCTCTCCCCCCGCCAGGCCGGCCAGGGCTTCGGCCTCGGAGTCGTAAAGGCGGCTGAGCCGCGTCAGCCCGGAAAACTCCAGGACACGCCGCACAGCGGGTGACACGCCGACCAGGGCCATAGATCCGCCCTGTCCCGTGATGCGCTTGTACCGCCCGAGGATGACGCCCAGCCCGGAACTGTCCAGGAAAGTGACATCGGACATATTCAGGATCAGGTTCCGTGCCCGACTGCGGTCCAGTTCCCGTTCCAGATGGCGGCGCAAATTGTCGGTGACCCGCAGGTCGATTTCTCCCCCCAGGCGGGCAATGAGGGTCTCGTTTCTGACGTCAAAGGCAGGTTCCAACGGTTCTTATCCCTCCCCCGCATGGTTTTTGCTTTTCCTTTCGCCACCGGGAAAGAGAATCCTGCTAAATTATTCCAATAGACCCCGACAAAAATATGGGGCGGACCGTACCGGGCCTGCCCCGTACTGCGTCAGTTTACCCGAGGATGTGGCGGCTTATCTTCCACCATTGCTGGATGAATGTTGCCCGGGGAACGCTCCGCGTTGCCACTATGGGAACGCGGCGGAGTTCGTGACCGTCTTTTGTCAGGACGTAGTCCCCGACTTTTTGGCCTTTGCGCACGGGGGCTGTCAGGCGCACGGGGATCTCAATACGTGAACCGATCCCTTTTGTCTCGCCCTTTGGAACGACGACCGCCGCTTCATTGGCCACGGCCAGGTCGACACTGGGCGCAGTGCCTTTTTCCACCGGAACGGTTTTAATCTTTTGTCCTTCCTTGGCCAGGAGCAGGCCCTGGTAACGGGCGAAACCCCAGTTAAAAAGCTTCATCGACTCCTGGAAATGGCTCTTCGGTTCCGGGCAGCCCAGAACCACGGCGATAAGTCTCAGGTTGTCCCGCCTGGCGCTGGAAGCCAGGCAGAACTGTGCTTCATTCGTCCAACCGGTCTTGCCGGCGTCGGCGCCCCGGTACCACCATAAGAGCTTGTTGGTATTCCAGCACTTAAACTTGCCGCCGCGCAGGTCATACTCCTTGAGCCGGGAGACCTCGCGTATAATTGGATGGCGCAAAGCCTCGCGCAGGATTACGGCCTGGTCGTAGGCCGAGGAATACTGGCCCTCGTCAGGCAACCCGGTGGTATTGACATAATGGGTGTTGGTGAGCCCGAGCGCGTGGACCTTTTCGTTCATTTGCTGGACAAAGGCCTCTTCGCTCCCGGCCAGGTGCTCGGCCACGGCCACGCTGGCGTCATTGGCCGATGCCGTGGCAATGGAGATCAGCATCTCGCGGAACGTGAACTGCTCCTGGGGAGCGAGAAAGATCTGCGAGCCGCCCATCCCTGAGGCGTGTTCGCTGGCTTCCACCATGTCCTCCAGCCGTACTTTGCCTTTTTCCAGCGCCTCGGCGGACAGGAGCAGCGTCATAATCTTGGTGACCGAGGCAATCGGCTGGCGGCGGTTAGGCTCCTTTGAAAAAAGAACCTGTCCGGTGACCGCGTCCATCAGCAGGGCGGACGCCGCCTTTGTTTCCAAAGGTGCTTTGCCGGGGGTGATGACCTTCTCTGCCGATGCTGCGGGGGCCAGAGTGAAGACGAGGATTGCTGTCAGAACAAGGGCGAGCAACCGCCTGCGCATCGTAATACCTGCCTCCCTTATGCTGTTTCTCCATTGTATTATGTACCGGCGGCGAAAGGAAATACGGAGACAGGGGTCGGTTGGAGACTTAGGCGAGGCTTGACTCGGTACCGGTGTAAACCCTATAATGAAAGGTGCACGGGGGATTAGTTCAATGGTAGAACAGCGGTCTCCAAAACCGTCGATGTGGGTTCGACTCCTGCATCCCCCGCCATATGAAACGACAGGCAGTTCCAATATGTTGGAACTGCCTTTTCATATGAGCCTTATGAATTCTTACTAGGCCTCTTTGCCGGCTTTCCTCTCGTTTTCCAGGGCGGTGTCCAGGGCCTGGTTGGTGAGGGCCAGCAGCCGGGTGGAGTAGTCGCGGCACAGGGCCTCGGTATGGATGTAATCAAACCCGTAGGGCAGAAGGTTTAAGGCGATAATCGATCCAAAGGCCTGGGCGTAGTTGGGGGCCGTGACGTAGTGGCGGAAACGCCTGGTGATGTCCTTAGAACCATCAAGGGTGACATACCGGCGGGCCGTTCCATCAGTAACCCGGTCGTTCAGGGTCTTGCCCTGACCGTCGAAGGCGGCATCCGGAAGCTCGGCCAGGCCCAAGGCGCGGAAGGACCTGTCCAATCGGGCGGCATAGGCATCACGAAAGGCCCGCAGGGCCTCGGGATCGGGTTGGGGCTTGGTGCGGCCCTCGGCCGGCTTGCGCAGCAGCCAGTTGGCCCGGGTGGTGGCGAGGTGGAAGGTATAGACACCAAATTCCCACAGGAGCTGGCGGCGAGCCTCCTCGAAGTAGTCCTGGTCCAGGTCGGGGAACTCCCCGGTACGTTCGTTAACAAGGTTATTGTACGACTCGAAAAAACCTTCGGGGTACATTCCCTGCGTCAGCCCGCCCATCACCAGGTCACAGGTCTGTTCCGCCAGGTTGCGGGCGCGTTCGGTGTTCGACACGAGATCGGTACCTCCTTGTGTCACTTCAACGTAGGAGCCCCTCGGCAAGGGCCTGCAGGTTATACCGCATAAGCCTCAGATAGCTGTCTCTTCCGGGCAGACCGGGACCGCCGAGGGGATCCAGGATGATGACGCGGCCCCCCAACTCGGCGGCGATGACCCGGGCGGTTTGGGTGTTTAACTGCGGCTCGGCGAGGACGGTGGACGCTTTTGCGACGCGGGCGGTGTCAACGACGCCGGCGATCCACTTGGCCGACGGTTCCTTGCCGGGAAAGGCCTCCACCACGGCCACCTGTTCAAGCCCGTAACGGCGTGCCAGATAAGTCCAGGCGGCGTGGACGGAGACGAACCGCCGGTCCGTAATCGTCCCGACAGTGGTGCGGAAGCTTTCGTCCAAGGCCTCCAAGGCCGACTGGTAGTCCCGGAGGCGGGCGGCAAAGTAATCGCGGTTTTCCGGCGCGGCCTCGGTCAGGGCCCGGGCGACGGCCGGCGCGATGTGATCATGCACCAGGACGGGGTCCAGCCAGACGTGCGGATTCACACCGTGATGGTCATGATCGGAGCCGGCCTCCGGCCCATCCTCCCCGTGAGCCTCGCCGCTGTTTTGCTCGGTAATGAGGGCGGAGGCGGGGATGGTCTCAAGCACGGCCACGTCCACGCGGTCGCCACGGCCGCCATCTCCCAAGCGTGCCGCCCAGTCGTCCAGGCCGGGCCCGACGCTGATGAAGACGCGCGCCGCCGTGAGACCGCGCATCTGTTCAGGCGTCGGCTCGAAGGTGTGCGGGCTGGCCCCCGGGGGCAGAAGCGTGACGACCTCGACCCGTTCTCCGCCGATTTGGTGCGCTATGTCGGCCAGCGGGAAGATCGTGGCCGCCACCTTGAGTACCTTGGAGTCGTGGCTTCCACTGTCGGCGGGAGAACCAGCGGCGCAGCCGACAAGGATAACCAGAGCGGTGACAAGGACAAGGGTCATAAGACCGTGCCGACAGCCCATCGCCATCCGGAGCCCCCTCCCGATCAGTGTTTGAAGAGGTGTTTATCCCATCCCCTATCTAACTATACCCGTCGGGTGTCAGTCAAGAGGACAAACGGCACAGAAAACTATTGACGCCATGTGTCGCAGATGGTAGATTCATCATAATTACATAGCCTGAAGGCGATGACGGAGGAAAGTAGGGCGTCCGGAACTCACAGGGAGGAAGGGTCGCCGACTGCAAGCCTTTCCAGGGAAGGCGCACCGAAGTTCCCTCCGGAGCCGCCACCTGAACGGGGGATGTCGGGGATCAGGGAGGCTTTTTGAGTCGCTTTGCGATCCGACCTCCTCTCCAGTAGACGTGGCCGGGGACTTCCGCCGTTAAAAGGAAGAGGGGTTACGCGGTACCGTTACGAGTACCGTTTTGACCCTTGGAGCGGGCCTTCGGGCCAAACAGGGTGGTACCACGGAAGACCTTTCGTCCCTGACGGACGAAAGGTCTTTTTTAGTATGGCGGGTTCTGTCGTGACGATGAGAGAACGTTAAGGGAGGGGATATCCGGCAACCCTTCAGGGAGAGGCTTTCCAACGCTGCCGACAGTCTATTGCGAGGAGGAATTGAAAGGATGAGGAAACGAAATCCAGTTGTCATTGCCTTCTGTCTTCTTGCGGCCTTGTTGCTCCTGGGTGCCGGTTGCTCCCCGAAGACCGGGGCGCCTGCCAAGGGGGAGCTTGAGCCCTATAAGATCGGTGCCGTGATTGACATCAGCGGTTCGGCTGCATCACTCGGCGAACCCGAAAGGGACACTCTGGAGATGCTTGTTGAAGAGCTGAACGCCAAGGGAGGAATCGACGGACATCCTGTTGATCTCGTTATCCTTGACAACAAGTCTAACGAGACGGAGGCCGTGTTGGCCGCCAAGAGACTGATCGACCAGGACAAGGTACTGGCTGTCCTCGGGTGCAGCACGAGTGGCCCCACGTTGGCGATGTTGGACACCATACAGAAGGCCAACGTGCCGCTGATTTCCCTGGCGGCTTCGGCCAAGATCGTGGAACCGGTCGGCGAGCGGCGGTGGGTGTTCAAGACGGCCCAGAGCGATATCCTTGTTGCCAACAAGATCGCCCGTTATCTTTTGGAAAAGGGCCTCAAGGACGTCGCCTTCCTCTCAATGAACAACGCTTACGGCGACTCCGGTCGTGAGTGTTTTGAAAAGGCGGCCGCCGACATGGGACTCAATATCGTGGTCAAAGAGAAGTTCGAGGCCACAGATAAGGATATGACATCCCAGATCGCCAAAGTTAAGGCCTCGAAGGCGCAGGCGACAGTAGTGTGGGCCATTCCGCCGTCGGCGGCCATCGTTACCAAGAACTACCATGACATGGGACTGCAAATACCTCTCATCCACACCCACGGCATCGGCAACAAAGCCTTTATTGATCTGGCCGGTGAGGCTGCCGACGGCGTGATCCTCCCTGTAGGGAAGATCCTGGTGGCCGAACAGCTTCCTGACAACGACCCGCAGAAGCAAGTTCTGCTGGAGTACATTGCCGCTTACGGGAAAAAGTACAATGAGCGTCCCAGCACTTTCGGCGGCCATGCGCACGACGGTTTCAGTCTAGCGGTTAAGGCTCTTGCCGAAGCCGGACCGGACCGGGCCAAAATCCGTGACGCCTTGGAAAGCATAACCGGTTACGCGGGGATCAGCGGTGTGTTCACTCTTTCACCCCGGGACCATAACGGGTTGGGCGAAGATTCCATGGTAATGGTCGAAATCAGAGACGGAAAATGGCAACTCATGACACAATAAGTTCGGAGGACTGAGCGAATTGGGCGTCGACGGGCAGTTTATTCAGTATCTGTTTTCCGGGCTTACCGTGGGAAGCATTTATGCCTTAATCGCCCTGGCGTTGGTGGTCACCTTTAACATCACCGGGATCTTCAACCTGGCGATCGGTGAATTCGTGACCATCGGCGTCCTGACCGCGGTAAGCCTCCGGGAGGCCGGTTGTCCCGATATCATGGCCTATGCCTTGGCAGTGATCATAGCCGGCGTGATCGGTGCGGCCATGGAGCGGAGCACCGTCCACCGTGCTCGTAATGCTTCCGTTCTGACGCTCATCATCATAACCATCGGCGTTGCCATCGCTCTTCGGGGTGCGGCCCTTCTCATATGGGGCACGCACCCCTACACCTTGCATCCCTTTATCAAGGCTGCGCCGATAAGTGTCGGCGGGGCGACCATCGTTCCTCAAAGTCTGCTGGTCCTTTGCCTGGCCATGGTCGCGGTGGGGATACTTTTCGCCTTCTTCGACTTGACTTACGCCGGGAAAGCGGTGCGTGCGGCAATGGTCAACCCGACAGCGGCCCGCCTTGTCGGCATCAATCCGGAACGCCTGTCGCTTTTGGCCTTCAGCTTCAGCGGGGTAATAGCCGCTCTGGCGGGCATCTTTATCGCCCCTATCACCACAGCCACATACGACATGGGTTTCATGCTGGGTTTAAAAGGTTTCGTCGCGGCCATTCTAGGCGGGGTCACGAATGTCAACGGAGCGATCGTCGGTGGCCTGCTGCTGGGGATCATTGAAGCCTTCGCCGCGGGAACCTTATCCTCCGGGCTTAAAGACGCGGTGGCGATGGCGGTAATGATCCTGGTGCTACTCACCCGCCCCACCGGTATCCTCGGATCAACCAGAAACGGCGGCTAGGAAGAATATGGGGTGATGATTATTGGCTATTGGAAAACCGTGGCTCTGCTTGGCGGCGGCGGGCCTGCTTTTCTCTGTCCCGCTGATCGTGACGAACACCTATATCCTGGGAATTCTGATCGTCGTTGGCCTATATGCCATCATCTCTGAGGGCCTCGGCCTGCTTATGGGCTTCGCCGGCCAGGTATCCTTCGGCCAAGCCGCGTTTTACGGACTGGGTGCCTATACGGCGGCGGTCCTTGCCACCCGTTACCACTGTCCTCCCTTCCTCTGTGTTTTGATGGCCCCGCTGTTGCCCACCCTCGTGGCGGTGGTAATCGGCCGTCCCATCCTTAGACTGCGGGAGCATTACCTGGCCCTGGCCACGCTTGGTTTCGGGATTTTGACTTTTTCACTCTTCAATGAGTTGACGGGTTATACCGGAGGACCTTCAGGTTTAACCGGCATCCCTTATCTCGGCATCGGTCCACTTGTAGCGGACAATGACCGGGAGTACTACTACATCGTTTGGTGCGTGCTCGCGCTGACGTTGACGGCGACGGCGAACCTTACCAGGTCACCGACAGGACGGGCTTTCAGGGCGATACACGCCAGCGAGCAAGCCGCGGAAGCGATTGGTATCAACACCGCTCTGCTGAAGCTTCAGGCCTTCGGAATGAGTGCTTTTCTTGCCGGACTTGCGGGAGGGCTGTACAGCTTTTGGGTGACCTTTGTAAGCCCTGCGCCTTTCGGATTTACAGCGTCGATGGAGTTTGCTTTGATGGCTGTGCTGGGAGGGTTGGGTACCATTTGGGGACCGGTCTTGGGGGCGGCGATTATTGTCGGGCTGACGGAGTTCCTTCGCTTCGCCGTACCCCTCATATTGCCCGCAGCCGGCGGTGAATTCGAAATAGTGTTCTTCGGAGTGATCTTCGTCTTAATAATGCTCTTACGCCCGCAAGGTATTCTTTTGCCGCGGATGGGCCGTGCCGAAAACTTTCGAGCGTCGAAGCCGCAGAGGGGTGCGAAATGCTCGCTGTAACAAGGTTGACCAAGAGATTTGGTGGGCTTTTGGCGGTAAATGACGTCAGTTTTGAAGTGAGAAGTGGCGAAGTCCTCGCGTTGATCGGGCCGAACGGCGCGGGAAAAACGACAACCTTCAACCTGATCACCGGAGTTGTACAGCCCGATGAAGGTGATATAGTTTTTCAGAATCGCCGCTTGAACGGGCTGAAGCCCTTCCGTATAGCGGAGTTGGGGATAACCCGCACCTTCCAAAACCTGGAGTTGTTCACGACGTTGACAGTCGTTGAGAACGTAATGGTCGGCTCCTATCGTATGCGACAGGCCGGTTTCCTGCGCAGTGTTTTCCGCCGCCCCGGAGTGATGGCGGAAGACCGTTCGCTGTATGAAACGGCATCGGCCTTGCTTGATCGGCTGGGGCTGGCGGGGAAGGCCCATCTCCCGGCCGGAGAGCTTACTTTCGGACAGCAGCGGCTGCTGGAAATTGCACGCGCCCTGGCCTCATCCCCCAAAGTGTTGCTCTTGGACGAGCCCGCCGCAGGTCTCAACGAGGCTGAATCACGAGAGCTTTCCCGGTTCTTGCTTTCCCTGGCGGACTCGGGACTGGCCCTCGTCCTGGTGGAACACGACATGGAGACCGTAATGGAGACTGCGGATCGAGTGGTGGTTTTGAACTTCGGTGCGGTGATTGCTGTCGGGACTCCGGATGAGATACAGAGAAATCCGGAGGTCATAGCCGCCTATTTAGGAAAAGAGGAGGAAGAAGATTGCTGATTGTCAGGGATCTGTCGGTTTACCGGGGCCATATCCGCGCGGTTGACGGCGTTTCTTTCAGCGTTGACGCGGGTGAAATCCTGGTGGTCCTGGGAGCCAACGGCGCCGGTAAGAGCACCCTTCTCGGGGCCATCGCCGGGATCCATCCCCCGGCGAAGGGCGAGATCTTCTTACAAGAGCGGCCCTTGAAAGGCCTTCCCGCCGAGGCCGTCGTGAAGATGGGCGTCAGCCTGGTACCGGAGAACCGTCAGTTGTTTCCATCTCTCACTGTTCGGGAAAATATCCTTCTGGGCGCCTTCAGTCGTTACGCCCGCGACAAGCGTTTTCTCCACGAGGACCTTTCAAAGATACTTGCTCTTTTCCCCGGCCTTGAGGAGAAGCTCGACTCCCCGGCTCACACTCTCAGCGGGGGCCTGCAGCAAATGGTGGCTATCGGGCGCGGCTTGATGGCGCGCCCCAGGCTGCTGCTTATGGACGAACCGTCCATCGGACTTGCTCCGCTGGTGGTGCGAGAGATAATGCAAACGATCCGCCACTTGAAAGACCAGGGACACACCGTCATCCTGGTGGAGCAAAACGCGCGGGCGGCTCTGCGCATAGCGGATCGCGCCCTGATAATGGGGCAGGGACGCATCGTGCTTTCCGGGAGCCCCCGTGCACTCCTGCAAAGCACCGGCCTCCAAAGCGCCTATCTCGGCCGGTCGTCTGACATGCGATCCGCCTCATCTTCTTGAGGAGACTTGGGGACGGGCAACGGTCCTGGCTGTTCCTGCAGCCTTTTAGCAGAAAGGCGCGGGTTTGTTCCCGCGCCCTTACAGCAACCGGCTCGTCCGCCCTATTTGTCTTCCTGTTTCTGTTCCTGGGCCTTCTTAATGATCTCCTCGGCCAGGCGGCCCGGGACCTCTTCGTAAGAGGAAAACTTCATCTTGAACGTGGCCCGGCCCTGGGTAATCGCCCGCAGGTCGATGGCGTAGCGTGCCAGCTCGGCAAGCGGCACGAGGGCGCGGATGCGCGTCATCCTCCCAGCGGGTTCCATGCCCAGGACACGTCCGCGCTTCGTGTTCAGGTCGCTGATGATATCACCCATGAAGGCCTCGGGCACCAGGACCTCAACCTCCATAATCGGCTCCAGGAGGACCGGCTTGGCCTGCTGCATGCCCTTTTTAAAGGCCAGGGAAGCGGCGATCTTGAAGGCCATTTCCGAGGAGTCCACCGGGTGGTAAGAGCCGTCGTAAAGGACGGCCTTGATCCCGGTCACCGGATAGCCTGCCAGCACCCCCTCGTTCAAGGCGTCCCGGAGGCCCTTTTCCACGGCCGGGATGTACTGGTTGGGCACCGACCCGCCGAAGATTTCTTCGGCAAAGTGGAATTCCTCTCCGGGCAGGGGCTCGAAGCGGATCCAGACATGCCCGTACTGCCCGCGCCCACCCGACTGTTTCTTGTGCTTGCCTTCGACCTGAACCGTAGCACGGATGGTTTCGCGATAGGGGATCCGCTGGGGCAGCAGGACGACGTCCAGGCCGTACTTGCGTTTGAAGCGATCGACGATAATGTCGAGCTGTGTTTCGCCCATCCCGGTGAGCAGGGTCTGCTTGGTTTCGGTGTTCTTGGTTACACGGATGGTCGGCTCCTCTTCCTGTAAACGGGCCAGGGCGGTCGACAGCTTATCGTCGTCGCCCTGGGTCTTCGGGGCGATAGCAAGAGTGAGGGTCGGCTCAGGGAACTCGATGCCCGGGAGCGTCACCGGATTCTCCTTGCTGCAAAGGGTATCGCCCGTGGTTGTTTCGGCCAGCTTGACGAGGACGGCTATGTCCCCGGCGGGCACCCTATCGGTCGCCACCTGGTTCTTGCCCCGTGCAAAGAAAACCTGCCCGATCTTTTCCGTCTTCTCTTTGTTGGCGTTAAATACCGTACTGTCGCTCTTCAGTTCGCCGTCAAAGACACGGATAAAGTTCATGCGGCCGACGAAGGGGTCGGCCATGGTCTTGAAGACGAGAGCGGCCAGAGGGGCATTGACGTCTCCTTCGGGTGCCGGGAAGTAATCAGCCAGGCTCTCCAGGAGCAGGTCCACACCGACAATCTTGGTCGCCGAGCCACAGAAGACCGGAACGAACTTTCCGGCGGCGAACCCTTCGCGCAGGCCGCTCAGGACCTCTTCAGGAGACAGGGGCTCTCCGTCCAGGTACTTCGTCAGTAGATCATCGTTCGCCTCAGCGGCGGCCTCGGACAGCTTTTCGCGATACTCTTCAAGACGCGCGGCCACCTCGTCCGGGATGGGAACCTCTTTCGCCTTCCCGTCGCTATACGTAAGCGCACGGCCCCGCACGACATCCACCACGCCCTGGAAAGTCTCGGCCATCCCAATGGGCAGCGCAAAAGGCACGAAGTTCGAGCCGAACTGATCCTTTAATTGATCCAGAACCTTATAGAAACTGGCATTTTCACGATCACTCTTATTAATGAAGACCATCCGCGGCAGCTCCCGTTCGCCGGCGAACTCCCAGGCGGCTTCGGTCAAGACCTGAACGCCGTCCACGGCGCTGACGACCACCAGCGCCCCGTCGGCCACGCGGAGGGCAGCCTTTACTTCGCCGACGAAGTCGGGAAATCCCGGTGTGTCCAGCAGGTTTACTTTGATCCCACGAAGTTCGGCGGGCACGATACTGGTATGGATGGTCATCCCGCGCTTGGCTTCCTCAGGGTGGTAGTCCGCGGTGGTGGTCCCATCCTCGACGCGCCCCAAGCGCGACAGCACGCCGGTGGAGTAAAGCATGGCCTCGACGAGTGAGGTCTTGCCCGCCCCGCCATGGGCCACCACGGCTACATTACGGATGTTCTTCGCCTCATAGTTCTTCAAGAAGACAGCCCCTTTCGCTTCAATATGATTCCCTTGGAATTTATTTCTATACTTTCCCCCAACGCGCCGACATTAACACTTCGACAGGAACAAGGAAAACCCTGCGCAGGACCGGCATTCCACGAAAAACTGCGGGGATCGTTCCTCATAGGCTTGGCCCCTCCCTCATAACTATTACCGCTTGGCTTTGTCACACAGCAGACGGGAGATGCGGGAGGGTCGACATGGCCGCACCTTCATTGGCCTACGGCACGTTTGTCCTTTCCCTGGCCAGCTTGTACAACCGCGTCCTGGGCTTTGCCTACCAGGTTGTCCTGGTCCGGTTGGTCCATGCCGAGGGGATCGGCCTGTACAACATGGTTTACCCGATTTACGTCATGGTCCTGGTTCTGGCTTCGGCCGGCATACCGGTGGCGATTGCCAAGCTTGTGGCCGAGGAATTGGCGCGGCATAACCCCGCCGCGGCCTACCGCATTTTTCGGAGATCCTGCGTTTACATATTATTCTTTGCCCTTTTTTGCACCCTCGGGCTCTCGGCGGCCACACCCTGGATCCTCCGACACGTTTTTGTCAACCCGGACGTTCAGCCGGCCTTCACGGCGCTTATTCCGGGGGTTTTGATTGTTTCTGTCTGTTCGGCCTTCAGGGGCTTTTTCCAGGGCCTGCAGCAGATGTGGCCGACGGCGTTTACGCAGGCCGTCGAGCAGACGGTACGCGTTACAGTGGGTCTGGGGCTGGCCTGGTTTTTGCTGCCGCGGGGAGTGGCCTGCGCCACGGCCGGGGTCTCGGCGGGGGTAGTGGTAGGTGAGCTGGTGGGTCTTATATCTATGCTTGGCATTTATTTGCGTCGCCGTCCCCGTTTCGTTCTGCCGATGAAAGCGGAGGGTGGTTTTGTCGCGGACACCCGGCGCATCTTTAGCCTTGCCGTTCCGGTGACCCTTACCCGGTTCACCTCGACGGCCCTCATGTCCCTGGACGCCATACTTATCCCGCAGCGGCTGGCCGCGGCCGGGCTTACCCTGAGCCAGGCGACGGCGACGTATGGGAAACTCGTGGGAATGGCCGAGACCCTACTCTACACTCCGGGTATCCTCACTGTATCCCTGGCCACTGCGCTTGTTCCGGCCGTGGCCGACGCCGCCGCCCAAGGAAACCGGTACCTCCTCACCAAGCGGATCGGCGCCGCTGTACGGGTCGCGATCCTGATCGGCTTGCCGGCGGGGGTGGTCTTCCTGCTCCTTCCATCCCGGCTTTGTGCTTTGCTCTTCGGTTATCCCGACGCCGGGGCGATCCTGACCACCCTGGCTGCAGGCGGGCCATTTCTTTACCTGGTCCAGGCCACGACCGGCATCCTGCAGGGCCTGGGACGGGCCGCGGAGCCGCTGAAAAACATGCTCTGGGCATCGATCTTCAAGGTTGCCGGCATCTTTTACGCGACGGCGGTATGGGGGATCCAGGGCACGGGTCTGGTGCTGACGGGCTACCTTATCATTATGGCCGTCCTGAACCTGCGCGACGTGACCCGCCTGACCGGCTGCCGGTTGGACTGGTCCCGTTTGTTGACGCGGCCGTTGGCGGCCTCGTTTGTCCTGGCCCTTGTGGTGTCGGGGCTCACAAGACTTGGCGGGACAGGTGCGACCGGCACCCTTACCGCCCTTGCCGGGGGGCTGGCGGCTTACCTTGGGGTGCTGATCCTGGTGGGCGGGCTGACGCCGGCTGAACTGGACCGCCTTCGCGTGCTCATAGGGCAGGTAATGCGGGCCCTGCGCCGGTAAAAGCTCAATGTCCGTTGCGGCCGATGGGCCAGCGCGAAAG
The DNA here is from genome assembly GCA_030019475.1 of Thermoanaerobacterales bacterium. Taxonomy (NCBI): domain Bacteria; kingdom Bacillati; phylum Bacillota; class Clostridia; order Thermoanaerobacterales; species Thermoanaerobacterales bacterium. The sequence goes on from JASEER010000005.1 coordinate 76,604, forward strand.
GATTTTCATTGTGGCGCGATCCGTTAAGTCCACCTTGAGCGGTGTAATGGAGATGTACCCCTCGCGGACGGCGGCAATGTCGCTGTCCGGGTCGACGTCGCCGACCACCTCGGGCTGGCCGGCCATCCAGAAATAATCCCGGCCGCGCGGATCAACCCTGTGGTCAATAGCGTTAACGTAACGCAGGGCGCCGAGAACGGTCAAGCGGTGGCCCCGCGGTGTTCCGCCGGGGACGTTGATATTCAGGAGGGTGCCCCGGGGCAGGCCCCTTTGCAGTATAAGGGGGACGAGGTCCCGTACGAAGACGGCCGCAGCGGCATAGTCGGGGTCGCGCCGGGTAGCCAGGGAGACGGCAAGGGACGGCACGCCGTTAAGCAGGCCCTCCACGGCCGAGGCCACCGTACCGGAATAGAGCACATCGGTGCCCAGGTTCGGGCCCAGGTTAATCCCCGCGACCACGAGGTCCGGCGGCGCCGGAACCAGCGACTCCAGGGCCAGCTTGACACAGTCCGCCGGCGTACCGTCGACCACCCAGCCGCGGCAGTGCGGGTCCTGAAACTTGGTTTCGCGGACGCGCAGGGGGCGGTGCATAGTGATGGCATGGCTGACGGCACTGCGCTCCCGGTCAGGCGCGATAACGTAGACGGCTTCGGCCAGATCGGCGAGGGCACGGCGGAGCACCGCGAGACCCTCGGCGAAGATACCGTCGTCATTGGTTAAGAGGATCCGCAACCGGTCAAACCTCCCGTAAGGACTATCTAAAAAGGTTTACGTTTCATAAACCGTGATCGCCATCCGCCCATCCTTAGCTTTTGTCAATCCGAAGATCAGACCCCGGTTCTTCAGGTTCTTATTCAGGAAATCAACGACCTGGTACATTTCATCGTAGGGTGCGAAGGACCGGGTGGCGATCAGTTCGAGTTTTCCGGCTTTTTCCTCCATGGCCCGGCTCTCCCCTTTCGGCGTTTTACCTGCCCCTCCCTTCCCCTAGCGGCCCTTGATCAGGGCGAAGGCTTCCATCCGTGTCTTGGCGTTGGTCTCAAAGATACCCCGAACCGCCGAGGTGATGGTTTTGGCGCCGGGTTTATTAACCCCGCGCATCGTCATGCACATGTGTTCCGCTTCAATCACCACCAGGACGCCATAAGGTTCCAGCTTACGCATAATGGCGTCGGCAACCTGGCTTGTCAGCCGCTCCTGGAGTTGCGGCCGGCGCGCGTACCCCTCGACGACGCGGGCCAGCTTGGAAAGGCCGGTGATCAGCCCCCGGCGGGGGATATAAGCCACGTGTGCGGCGCCGTAAAACGGAAGCAGGTGGTGTTCGCAAAAGGAATAAAGGGGGATGTCCTTGACCAGGACCAGTTCCTCGTGATCCTCGGTGAAGAGCCTCTCAAGGTGGTCGTCCGGGTTTTCCTTAAGGCCGGCGAAGACCTCCTGGTACATACGCGCCATACGGCGCGGAGTGTCGCGCAGCCCCTCGCGTGCAGGGTCCTCCCCGATGGCCTCAAGGATCAAGGTTACGGCACGTTCAATCTTCGAAAGGTCCAAAGAAATCCTCCTTCAATGTTCAGCGCGCCCCAAGCATGATATGCGTCTGCGGGATCACCCGCACCACCGGTAGGAAGGCCAGTGCCGTCTCCTGCAAGGCGAGGAGACGGGCCGGATTGACCTGCGGCGTGCCGTTGCCGGGCGCCGTTACCGGCTGCAGGACGAGCGGCGTGCCCGGTGCCTCGCGGGCTATGACCCCCGCTGCTGCAGCCAGTTCCTTGGCGGACGTGTCATGGCTCACGACCGCCTTCACGAACAGGCCCGGCCCCCGCGCACGGCGCAGAAACGCGGCGTGCTCCGCCTCGTAAAGCTGTTGCCCGGTCGCACTCGGAAGCTTGTAATCCATAGCGATGATATCACAAAAAGCCGCCGTCCGCTTCAGGGCGCCGGGCAGGGTGCCGTTGGTTTCAAGGTAGATCCGCCAGCCCCGGCGTCGCAGGCGCGGCAGCATTTCGGCCAGAAACGCCTCATGGAGCAGGGGTTCCCCGCCGGTAATGCTCACGGCATGATAAAGGTTAAGCGGCAGGGGGTGCAGGCATTCCAGGACATCATCCACGGCCGCGGGGTTTGGCAGGGCGGAAAAATCGCCTCGGCCCGGGGTCCGCTCCAGGCGCCAGGCGTCCGGCACCGCCTGCGGGGTGTCGCAGTATGCGCAGCGCAGGTTGCATCCCGCCAGGCGAATGAAAAGGTGCCGGCAGCCAACGTAGAGGCCCTCCCCCTGGATCGAAGTGAAGACCTCGACCAGCGGCGCCCTCACCCTAGCCAACCCCCCGGACCTTGCAGCGCGCCAGGTGCACGCCGGCCATTTCTTCGGCGTAGTTACGCGCAATGCGGGCGGCCAGTTCCTGGATCTCCACATCCGCCCAGCCCAGTTGCGTCAGGCCGACAGCGGGCACGGGGACGCCTTCGGTGCGGACGTTTAAGCCGGTGTGAATGAGGGTACTCATCGGGCTGATAGTGGCGATAGAGACCGAAAGCTTGAGGCCGCCGACGAACAGATCGTCTCCGCGGCGGTTAATCGGACCGCCTCTTTCGGCAAGGATCTCCCGGATCAGGGCGATTAACAGCCTCTGTCGCAAGATGCCGCGCTGGAGGTCGGTGTCAAAGTGCTCCACGATGAAATGCAGCATATCCGGGCTGAAAATTGGGGCCTCATCGAGAACATCCTGGAGGTCGACCATGTGTTTCAACTCCACCCGGCAGGGTCCCCGGAAGGTCACAATACTGTCCCCCTGAAGGCGAAAACGGCGGAAGGCCCAGTGCGGCCTCAGCTGTGTGCCGTCATATGTCAGACTGTCCGGGACCAAATGGACGTGCATACCTTTCCCCCTTTCTACCCTCCTTTGTTGCGCCCGCGGGAGGCCACGGCACGGGCCAGACGCCGGCAACTCTCGCAGGATCCGCAGGGTTTCTCGCCGCCGCGGTAGCAACTCCAGATCAACTCCCACGGGACACCGAGGGTGTCGCCGAGGCTGACAATTTCATCCTTGGATAAGCGCTGTGTAAAACTGACCACCTGCACGCCGCAAAGGGTGGAACGCCTCAGGGCGTCGTTTACGGCGGCCACGAACTCCTCCGAGTTGTCGGGGAAGGTCGCCGCTTCCTCCCGGTTAAAGCCGCATACGATCCGCGTGCACCCCATGGCTTCGGCAAAGAAGGCCGCAACGTTGACCAGTAGACCGTTGCGGTTCGGCACCCATACGCGCCGCGCCGAGGCGGCGGCCTGGGCGGGATCGTCCAAGGCGGCCGGGTCAGGCTCGGGGACCGTTCCGCAGCCGAGGAGCGCGCCTCCACCTGGCCCGCGCATAAAGGGCAGGTCCACCGTCTGGTGCGGTACCCCGTAATGTGCGGCCAGCGCCCTGGCGGCGCTGATCTCGCGTTCCGCGGCCATCTGGCCGTAGTGAGCCGTAATGGCCATGCGGAAGCGAAAATTGCGCACCCCGAAGGCCAGGTTGACGGCCGAGTCCAGTCCACCCGAAAGCAGGATTACGGCGTCCACGGGTTATCCCTCCCCCGAGTAGATGACGGAGGCCGTCGGCGACTCCCAAACCCGTACAGCGCGCATCTTGAGGCGAGGATTGACGGCCGCCAGGCGCACGGCCACGGTGGCGAAAATGTGGCGGGCGATGTTCTCCGCGGTGGGTATGCGCAGCGGGTCCGGACCCATAAAGGGCGGCAGTTCGTTCAACAGACGGTGGTCCAGCTCCCCCACCGCCTCATATACTGCGGCCTTAAGATTCCAAAAATCCACCACCATGCCCGTCGCCGGATCAAGCTGTCCGGCCACTGAGACTTCAACCTTCCAGGTGTGCCCGTGCAACCGCCGGCACTCGGCCGGATGACCCGGGATCTGGTGGGCTGCCGCAAAGCGGGTGGCGACAGTAAGTTCATACATTGCCAAACCCCTCCTTCGGCCGGTTCCCTTCTATTATGCGCGAAGATCCGGGTCCTGACCAGGACCAAATAAAAAAGGCCGCCTGTAGCGGCGGCGGCACGGGTGGTGCGAAGGGCAAAGCGGCTTATCCAGTCAGTCCCAAGGCACGGTTATACGCCTCGGTGGCCTCCCGGTCGCGTCCGAGAGCGGCGAGCAGGTCGCCGCGAAGTCCCCAGACGAACTGGTTGGCGGGCTCCTCGGCCAGGAGCCGGTCATAAACGGCCATGGCCTCGGGCGCCCGGTTCAGGTGTACCAGGCAGGCCCCGCGGTTCGCTCTGAAAATGCGGTTTTGGGGATCAAGCTCAATGGCCCGTTCGTAATGGGCGAGGGCGTCCTCGTAGCGCCCGGCTCTTTCCAGGCACAGGGCGAAGTTGTTATACAGGGTGGCGTCACGGGCATGGAACCGCAGGGCGGTTTCGTAGGCGGCGATGGCTTCCTCCAGGCGGTTAAGGCGTTCATAGCACGCGGCCAGGTTGTTTAGCACGGTCAGGTCGTCCGGGACCAGCCGGTGGGCCAGTTTATAACAAAGGATGGCTTCCCGGGGACGGCCCAGGTGGTAGAGGACGTAACCTTTGTTGTTTAGGATGTCGACCGAATCAAGTCCTGCACGCTGCGCCCTGTCATAGTGCTTGAGCGCCTCCGCGAAACGCCCCAGCTTGCTGAGGGCCAGGCCCGTGTTAAAAGAAACCTCCGGGCCGGCTCCGCCCGCATTCCGCGCCTCCTCGAAGTGACTTAGCGCCTCCCGCGGCCGCCCCAGGGCCAGGAGGGCGACACCCTTGTTATTCAGGACCGAAACGCCGGCCCCGCGACCGGCCAGGGTTAGCCTGTCGTAACAGGTGAGCGCCTTCTCCGGTTCCCCGGCGTTAAGGTACCAGTTCCCCAGGGCCATAAGGACGGCGCTACGGTCCCCGAGGATCCCGCCCTGGTCGCCGGCGCAGGACTCCTCGAGCCACGCGATAAAGTTGTCGGGCTCCACGGCGCAGTTTGCCAGGTGGTAGTGCCAGGCGGCGCGGTCCAGTTGGCCCCTGCGCAGGTAAAGCCGGCCGGCCTCCAGGTGTAGCTCGGGGTGCCCGGTTTGCGACTGCAGGCTCCTTTCAAGAAAACTCAGGGCCTTGCTTTCGGCGCCGGCGGACTTGAGGAGTCGGTGGGCGAAATACCAGAAACGGCTGCGGTCGGCCAGGCGTTTGAACCCGCTCAGGGGGTTTTTGACAAAGATCCAATACACTGCGCATCTCCCCTCCTTACCCAGAAGGGGTTTCGGCACAGCGTATACCTTTTCCTGCCATGAATACCATAATTCGTACTACAATCCCCGAGCCAAAGCGCGGCTCTTCGACATCGCAGGGGGATCAGTCGGGCCAGGAACGCATTATATTAACGCCGGAGCTTGTCCCCAACCTGTCGGCACCCGCCTCGAGCATCGCCAGGGCCGTCGCCAGATCGCGGATTCCTCCGGCGGCCTTAAGGCCGAAATGAGGGCCCAGAGCGTCCCGCAGAAGGCGGACGTCATCGATGTTGGTGCCTGCCGGCCCGAAGCCGGTGGCGGTTTTGACGGCGTCGGCGCCGGCCCCCGTGGCCACCCAGCAGCCGAGCATCTTTTCGTTACGTGTCAGGTAGGCGGTTTCAATAATCAGCTTGACGTAGATGTCACGGCGCACATCCCTGGCGCCTTCGATCACCCTGTCGGCCTCGGACATCAGGAAGGGCCCGTCGCCCTCCTTGAGGGCGCCGATGTTCAGAACGACGTCCATCTCGTCGGTTCCGTTCAAGGCCGCCTGGCGTGCCTCCGCGACCTTGGCCTCGATGGTATTGTTGCCATGGGGGAAACCGATGACCGTGCAGACCTTGACGCCGCTTCCCTGGAGTGCACGGGCCGCCGCGGTCACAAAACATGGGGCCACACATACGGCACCGAACCCGTATTCCCGGGCTTCGGCACACAGTCGTTTGATGTCATCGGTAACGGCTTCTGGGCGAAGGTTTGTGTGATCGATCAGGCGGGCGAACTCGGAACGCGTGATACCAATCTCCTCCTTATCAGTGATGCCGATTACGTCTCTGTAGCCAGTTCCACAAGCTTCAGGCATAAGTCGGGAAAGCCGATTCCCGCGGCACGTGCCGCGTCGGGGTAAAGGCTGACCGCCGTCATGCCGGGAAGAGTGTTGACCTCCAGGATCATAGGGCCCGCCAGCCCGACAATGAAATCCACCCGCGCCAGGCCGCTACATCCCAGGAGCTTGAAAACCCTGCGGGCGAGCCCGCCGATCTCGTCCTGTACAGCCTGGGGCAGGTGCGGCGGAATGATGTGCGTACTCTGCCCCGGGGTGTACTTGGCGTGATAGTCATATACCCCGGTGGCGGAGACAATTTCAATGAGCGGCAGCACCACCGGATCCTGGTTGCCCAGCAGGCCGGCAGTGACTTCAATCCCCTGGACGAATTCCTCGGCCAGGGCCTCTCTGCCGTAGCGGAAGGCCAGTTCCAGGCCGGGCAATACGTCCTCTCGCCGGTGGGCAAAAGTAATGCCGATCGTGGAGCCCTGCATCGGCGGCTTGATGACCATTGGCAGTCCGACCTGATCCAGTACCTCGCCGGCCAGGTCTTCCAGCCCGCCCGTTCCGCCTGTCGGCGCCTGCACGGCGATAAAGCGCGGAGTGGGAAGGCCTTCAGAGAGGAGGAGACGCTTCGTGGTCGTCTTATGCATGGCGATGGCGCTGGCCAGGACTCCCGAACCTGTATAGGGAACCTGCAGCATTTCCAGGACCCCCTGGATCGTACCATCCTCACCGCCTTTGCCGTGGAGGGCAAGGAAGGCCACATCGATTCCGGCCTCCATAATCTGACGCGGGGGGTTCTCACCGATGTCTATGGCCACGACGTTGCAGCCCCGGTCCTGCAACGCGGCCATAACCGCCCTGCCGCTGGCCAGGGATACTTCCCTCTCCGCAGAAAGACCGC
>JASEER010000005.1:83553-88779 GCA_030019475.1 Thermoanaerobacterales bacterium
GCCCATCAAGACGCCGATTTTTTGCGTCACTGTTGATGCCTCCTTGTTTGCCTGGGGTAATTCACCAGCTTCCCTGGCACTATTCTGGCCGTCAGGTCCAAAATCCTTTCCCCGGGGGCGAACGTAGATCTCTTTCTCAAGCGGCATGGCGGAAATACCGCTCTTGTCGGTCACGTCCAGGAGGAGGTGGTGAAAGCCGGGACCCAGGGGTTCGCGTAAGCGGCAGGTGATGGTGAGCTTGTGGTCTTCCCATTCACGCGTGACTAAGAATTTGGTAGGCAGATGGTCCACGTCATAGCCGTTGATTCGCATAACGAGGGTGTTCAAGGCCAGGTCTTTGTAGGGATGGCTGAAAGGCGCCTCGAGGTTTAGCGCCGGGGCGAAGGTGGCGCGGATTTCACGCCGGTTGAGCATTGCCGCGATCTTCTCTTCGTCGGTCCATTTGGACGGTCCGGGCAGGACGATTACCGGGCGCGACACACGACGGTAGGCCGCGCGTGCCCGCGCAAGATGGCCTGAGCGCCCCTTTACCAGCTCGGCCAGGAAGGCGAGGATGGCCCGGGAAGAGGCGCCCGGGAGGGCGGCCGCAAGGCCGGGGCTCGTCAGCAGACGGGTTAACTGCCGGAGGGAAAAGGCCCGCAGGTCGAAGGCTCCCCAAAAGAGCCGTAGGTTCAGGGTTCTCCCGGAACGAATCGCCGGTATGAGCAGTTCCGGGTCAAGGATGCTGCCGAGCCGATGGGCGAGGCCGAAAAGAATGGTGCCCGCGCGAGGGACGTCCCGGACCCCCAGCTCCGGGTAACGGGCCTCCGCGGAAGCGCCCTCAGCCAGGGCGGCGATTTCTTCGTCGCTGAGGGCGAAGAGCCAGGCCACCACGCGGTAGGCGGACCTTTCGATATAGTCCGGAAGCCCCGTCGTTTCCGGATCCAGGACGCCCCGCACGGTGTCAACAACGGACGGCTGCAGGGCGTAGAGGATTTCCATCAGGAGTCGCATTCCTACCAGGACGGTCTCGAAGTCGATCCGTAACTGCGGAATCTGGTCCGGCGGGATGCGGCACCGCCGCCCCCGGTAAAGCTCCGAGGTGGATGTGAGCAGGTTGTAGGGCTCTCCTCCGCCGGCACTGTGCGTTTCGAAAAGGGTTAAGGGATGTCCTTCGAGGAGGTCGCCGTAGCGGTCGCGGATGAGCAAATCATGAAAGAACTCCGTCAGGCCGTGATCCGCCAGGACCTGCGCGGCGAGGACCTCGGGGTAAAACGAGGAGCCGAGGGTGCGGTGGGCATTGGAGTAACCCTCGAAGACGGTTACCCCGTCCGGTTCCCGGCACGGGTCCGGGTCGGGGTGGCCGTCCCTATGAATCGGGGCGTAATGGGCATACCAATCCGCGATCTGATGCGCGAGCCACCCGCAGGCGACGGCGAAGTCCTTTTCCGAGTAGTGCTTCGAGCCACGGCGCCCCAGCACGGCCTGTTTCCATTCGTTGACCAGGCGGTAGCCGAAAAGCGGGATGCCGCGGGCGTTATCGGGGACGTAGTTGTGGGCATAGTCATAGATGGCGACACCTTGGGTGGTCAGGTGATAGGTGGAGATCGCGTCGGCGCTGTTCGCCCCGCTGAGAAAGGCGTCCTGGTGACGGGCCAGGATGTCGTAAGTGGCGGGGTTGATCGCCGCCGTGCCTGAGGCCAGTGCTTGGCCGGCCTTCTCCAGGGCGCGGCGGTTGATGTAGGCGTGTGTAAAGGGGCCCCACGCCAGGCCGGGCAGGAGCGGCAGCAGCAACGCGCGCTGCAGGAGAACCCTAAGTCGCCTGAGGAATGATACCCCTCTCTTCACTTCTTATCCTCCCGCACCCAACCGTTTCTTCGGAGGCGGTACCCTGGGGCATGATATGCGCGACCCGCTCGGCGTTACACCTGGTCGCACGGCGGAAACGGCACGGTTTTCCGGTTGTTCGACCTGATGAGGGATGTTATCCTTGGGAGGACGGGAAAGGGGCATATCAAGAGCCAATGTTGAAGTTCAACCTGTTACGGAACGTCCGTTGCTGGAGAACAGCCGCCGTTTTGGCCACGGCGGTGGCGGGAGCGCTGCTGTGCATGTACCTTTTGGGCCCGGCGGCTTACGAGATTCACGGGCTCTCCCTGCGGGCCGGACTCGTCCCGGCGACGGCCGGGAAAACGGTCATTGAACTCCCGCCCTTCGGCAGCCTCTCGGCGGCCACTCACCCGGCACCCCTGGAACTGCACGTCCGACTGGACGGCGTCGGCGCCGACATCGTCGGGAGGGCGCTGGCGCCGGACAGTGACCAGAGAGAGATCCTGGATGACGTCCAAGCGGCCGCGGAGCGTCCCCTTTTATTCTTCGCCCTGCGGCAGGTGGCGGCCGGTGCGCTCGGGGCTTTCCTGGCGGTGCTGCTGCTATGGCGGCCGCGGCTGCGTGTCGCTCTGGCGGCAGGGCTGACGGGGGCGGTCCTGATCGCCGGGCTGGTATTCGCCGGAGCCGCCGGCTTCCGTGCGGACGCCTTCCGCGAGCCGGAATACGACGGGGTCCTTGCCGCCGCCCCGGACGTTTTGCGCCTGGCGAACGAGACGCTGGACCGGTTCAAGGAGGTCCAGGACCGGACCGGTATGCTCGTTGAGAATATCCAGGCGCTCTTCTCAAGGGTGGATAACCTTGCGCTGCTGGGAGCCCCGGATCATGACGGAGCCACACAGCCCGTCCTGCTGGTGAGTGACCTGCATTCCAATCCGGTAGGGCTGGAATTTATGGAAGCCCTGGTGGAGAACTTTGGCGTGAAAGCCATCCTCGATGCCGGGGACCTGAGCGATTTCGGTTCTCCTTTGGAGACGCAGACGGCAACCCGCCTGGAAAGGTTGGGTGTGCCTTATGTCTTCGCCCCCGGAAACCATGATACCCCCGACGTGATGCGGTTTGTCGACGGATTGGGGAACGGGGTGCGGCTCCGCGGGAAGACCGTGGAGGTCGCGGGGGTACGTATTATCGGCAGCGCGGATCCCCTGGCCTATGATGCGAATGCGGCGGTTGTCGACCAGGAAACCTTGGAGGATGGACTGGACAGGCAGGCGGACGCTTTGCGCGCGGCTATCCAAATGGAAGGACAACCGGACATCATCTTGGTTCACGATCCTTTCGTGGCGCATAGGCTTGCCGATATGGCGCCGCTGGCCGTCTCCGGCCACACCCACCGCCAGGCGTTGGAAGAAACAGGGGGGCTGTCCGTGTTGCTCAACCCGGGTACCACGGGGGCCGCCGGCGTACGCGGCCTTTCATCCGAAGAGGGCGTGCCTTACTCGGCGATCATTCTACACATCCACCCCGGGAAGGGTGCGGTGGCCGCCGACTTCATAGAGTACCAGCCGCTGTCCGGTCGTTTCTCCGTCGAACGCCGCTTGTTGGATCACGGTTTAAGGCGGGTTGCCGGGTTTGCGCAATTCCCGGTAAGCCCGCCGGTCGTTGCGCCGTAGCGTTTGAACCCGCCAAAGGCCGAGAACGATGGCGGCGGCCCCCTCCTGAGGGGAGCATCCCTTCTTTCTTTACCGGTTCCGCTGTACATCCCCGGGGAATAATGGGGTCGTGAGGAGGTGATTTAGCCTTGGTTCGGATAACCGTATACCCGAACGCTCAGCAGGGCTCGACCTGAAGATCTCTTCAGGCGTTGGCCGGGAAGGTCAAAGAAGATTTCGGGGACGAGGTGGCGGTGGAAATAGTTCCGCCTCAGGACCGCGACAATGACGGGAACCCTCAGACACCGGAGCCGCCCAACATCGCCGTGGACGGGAAACTGCTGGGGAAGCGGGTGACGCTTTCTCAACTGGAACGTGAGGTGGCGGCCAGGCTTGAGGCCCGGTAACCGGGTGCCTGAAACCGGACCCCCTTGTTAAGAGGGGGCTTTTTCTGTGTGATGGCCGCAAAGGTCGTCAAGGGGACAGGCCTGGCAGCGGGGGCTTTGCCGCAGGCACAGGTGATGACCCAGACCGTCCAGGAGGGCGTGGTATTCGTTGTACAGCGCCGTGTCGCGGGGGAGACGCGCCATAAGACGGCTCTGCAACGAGCCGTAGGACATGGGCCGGTCAATTAACCCAAGGCGCGTAAAGACACGCTGGGTGTAGGCGTCGATGACGAAGATCGGCATGCCCGCGGCGTAAAGGATGATGGAGTCCGCGGTCTCCTCTCCAATCCCGGGAAGGGCGAGCAGCAGCCGCCGCAGGGTTTTGATGTCAAGGGCGAAGAGCCTATCGAGTTCACCGCCGAAGTCCTCTTGAAGGACGCGGCAAAATGCGCGCAGGCGATCGGCTTTCTGGCGGTAAAAGCGGGTCGGGCGGATGAGTTCCCACAGCGCGGGGTCGGGTAAGGCGAGAATTCCCTGCGGCGAAAGGCGCCCTTCGCGCTTCAGGTGGGCGATGGCGGTCGCGGTGTTGCGCCATGCGACCTGCTGGGTAAGAATCGCCCCGACAATCACCTCGAAAGGGGTCTCGGCCGGCCACCAGTAGCGGGGACCGAAATACTGCAGCAGGCGGTCGAAGATAGCAAGCAGGGTCTTGCGCGTGAGGTCAGTCGGCTTCAAACTTATAGCCTACCCCCCAGACGGTCTTGATGAAGGTTGGATGCTCGGGGTCTTTTTCAATCTTTTTGCGCAACCGCCGGACGTGCACCGTGACGGTGCTCTCGTCGCCGACGAAGTTTGATTCCCAAACCTTTTTGACAAGGTGCGCGCGTGAAAACACGCGGTTGGGATTGGAAGCCAGGATCCAGAGGAGTTCGAACTCCTTCGAGGTCAGTTCGACCTGCCGGCCCCAGGCCACTACTTCCCTGGTCTGGGGGTTGATGCTCAGGTTCGGGTAAACCAGTTCGCGGTCCTTGGCGGATTCCTCGGCGCCCTTGGTATAGCGCCGCAGCACCGCCTTGACGCGCAGGACGAACTCGGCCGGGCTGAAGGGCTTGCACTGATAGTCGTCGACACCCATCTTAAAGCCGACGATGCGGTCGGTTTCGTCGCCGCGCGCCGAGAGGACGATGATGGGAACGTCCCGCCTGGACTTAATGCGCCCGCAGGCCTCCAGGCCGTCCATCCTCGGCATCATGATATCCAACACTATCAGGTCGGGATGTGTTGCCTGATCTATTTCCACGGCCTCCAAGCCGTCGGAGGCGGTGAGAACCTCAAAACCCTCACGTCTGAGCACCGCCGAGAGAATCTTCTGTACTTTGGGG
>JASEER010000006.1 GCA_030019475.1 Thermoanaerobacterales bacterium
CTCTGGCAAACCCTCGACCCGGTGCTGGTCGTCCTCTACAGGGTTACGGGCCACCCGGTGGCCGACTTCTTCCTGGGCACCATGCTCGTCGCCTTCCTGACGGTTGTCGTGGGCGAGTTTACGGCTTCCATCGTCTACCGGTTGAACGACAGGCACCTCAAGACCCTGAACGCCCGGATGGTGCAGATGCACAACCGCTCGCTGCAGGCCCTGCGGGAAGGGGAAAAGGAGCGGTACAAGAGCGCCAACCGGGAGGCGAACGACGCCTTTGGGCGAGTGTTCTTTAACGCCGTGGCCCTTTCCGCCGCCTACCTGTGGCCCTGTTTCTTCATCCTGGGATGGATGCAGCTGCGGTTTATGGGCATCAACATTCCCGTGCCCTACACCGGCCTGGCGGCCAACTACGTGGTCGTCTTCCTGGTGTGCTACGTCCTGGGACGGATGCTTTTCAATGTCCTGCGTCCCCGGCTGCCCTACTTCAGCGGGGTGCAAAAGTTGCTGGACGAACAGAACAGGGCGGCGCAGGGACTCGATAGTTTCGTTCATTAACTCAACCCCCCTTAAGTTCCCATAGCCTTTCCCGGGCCCGCGGGCGGGACTCGATTCCGGGTCCTGCCCGGGCCGGGAGGGGAATCAAGCGCAGGAGGTGCAAAGATGGCGAGCGCCGAGACTCTGGTTTGGGCCCTGGTCCTGCTGCCCGTTGCGGCCGGGCTGATCGCCCTTCTCCCCCTGGGCGGCGCGGGGCGGAAGGCGCTGTTCGTCCCGGTGGCGCTGGTGATGGCCGGCGCTTCGGTCTACCTCACCGCCGGGGTGGCCGCGGGCGGGCCGATAGCGATAGGCTTGCCCCACTCCTGGGATACGGTCCTGACGGTCCTCGACTTTGCGCTGCTGGCCTACTTCATCTATGCCGGCCTTGCCGCCCGCCACAGCCTGGTGACCGGCCTGGCGGCGGCCGGCGCCCTCGGCCTGGCGTATTTGAAGTTCGCCCGGCTGAGCGGATATACCCCGGCCGAACCCGTTTTCTACATTGACATGCTCTCGGCCGTGATGTGCCTGGTGATCTCCATCGTGGGCTCCCTGATCGTGCTCTACGCGCTCGACTACATGCCGCGGCACGAGGAGCACCTGGGGTTGGAGAAGAGCAGGCAGCCGCAGTTCTTCCTCTTCCTGGCGGGCTTCCTGGGCGTGATGAACGGGCTCGCCTTCGCCGACAACCTGCTCTGGCTTTACTTCTTCTGGGAACTGACCACGCTCTGCTGCTTCCAGCTCATCCGGCACGACCTGACCGGCGAGGCCAAGGACAACGCCCTGCGGGCGCTGTGGATGAACCTGCTGGGCGCCGTGGCCCTTCTGGCCGGCACCGGCCTCGCCTTCCAGCAGACCGGCTCGGTGTCGGTGCAGAAGCTGATCGACATCGGGGGGGCTGGTTCGGGCATTCTTCTGGCTCTTGCCCTGCTATGCTTCACCGGATTCACCAAGGCCGCCCAGGTGCCCTTCCAGAGCTGGCTGCTGGGGGCGATGGTCGCGCCCACGCCGGTTTCCGCGCTGCTCCACTCGAGCACCATGGTCAAAGCCGGCGTGTACCTCGTTCTGCGACTGGCTCCGGCCTACTGCGGCACCACCCTCTCCGATATGATCGGCCTGTTCGGCGGCTTCGTGTTTATGGTGACCTCCATCCTGGCCGTCAGCCAGCCGGTGTCCAAGCGGGTGCTGGCTTACTCCACCATCGCCAACCTGGGGCTGATCGTCTGCTGCGCCGGGATCAACACCGACCTGGCCATCGCGGCGGGCATCGCGCTCATCGTCTTCCACGCCGTGTCCAAGGGCGCCCTGTTCATGGCCGTCGGGATGGTCGAACAGCACATCGGCAGCCGGAACATCGAGGATATGGAAGGGCTGCGCTTCCGGACGCCGGTCGTGGGAGCGGCCATGGTCGTGGGCATGCTCTCCATGCTCTTCCTGCCCTTCGGCGTGGCCTTCTCCAAGTGGGCGGCCATTGAAGCCGCGGGCCTGGAGGAAGGGTGCTTCCTGGTCATCACCGCCTTCCTGGCGGTCGGCAGCGCGGCCACCCTGCTCTTCTGGGCGAAGTGGACCGGGCGGCTGCTGACCGCCGGGGCCGGGCCGCGGGAACGCCGGGAGGACGCGCCGGGCCTGGCCTACCTGGCCGTCACCGGCCTGGTCGCGGGCGCTGTCGTGCTGAGCGTTTTTATCGCGCCCCTGATGAAGCGGCTGGTCATCCCCGCCCAGGTGGGGATGGGCTACGCCAATCCCTTTGACCTGACGGCCTGGAACCTGGTCACCGCGAACGGCTCCTTCACCCCGTGGGCCCTCTTCATCGCCTGCGCGGTCGCGGTCCTGCTCCCGGCGCTCTGGGTCAAGGACCCGGAGGCCGACGGGACGGCTCCCGGTTACCTCTGCGGCGTTAACGTCGACGGCGGCGACGAGAAGTTCTGGTCCGCCGGCGGTGCCGCGGTCCCGGTGGCCACCGGGGGCAGCTACTGGGCCTCGGCCTTCGGCGAGGAGAAGCTGACGCCGGTCTTCAACTGGGCGGCGCTGGCCGGCCTGGCGGCCGTCTTTCTGGGGGTGATCCTATGACCCTGACGACGGTACTGACCGCGCTCGGCGCCCTGGTCCTCGCGCCCCTGGCCGGCGGGCTGCTGTACGGCATCGACCGCAAGGTAACGGCGCGCCTGCAGGGCCGGATGGGGCCGCCCGTCGTCCAGCCGTTCTATGACTTCTTCAAGCTGGCGGCCAAGAAACGTATGATGACCTCCCGCGGCAGCGGCGTCTGGGCCTGGGCCTATCTCCTGCTCACCATGACGGCCTTCGCCCTCTTCTTCCTCGGGCAGGACCTGCTGGTCGTGGTGCTGGTGCTGGCCTTCGCCGGCGGCGCCCTGGCTTACGGCGCCTTCGCCGTGCGCTCGCCCTACGCGCACCTCGGCGCGCACCGCGAGCTTTTACAGATGGCGGCCTACGAGCCCATCCTGCTGCTGACCGTGGTGATGTTCGCGATGGAGACGGGGAGCTTCACGGTTTGCGGGGTCCTGGCCGCCGCGGGCCCCCTGCTCCCGGCCCTGCCCCTGACCTTCCTCGCGGTGCTCATCGCCCTGGGGATCAAAATGCGGAAGTCGCCGTTCGACATCGCCGCCTGCGAGCACGCCCACCAGGAAATCGTGCGCGGCGTCTATACCGAGTACTCCGGGAGGTACCTGGCCCTCATCGAACTGGCGCACTGGTACGAACTGGTGCTGGTGCTGGCCGTCGTCGCCCTCTTCTGGGCGCAGCCGCTGTGGGTCGGGGCCCTGATCGCCGCCGGCGTCTTCCTGCTGGAGCTGTTCGTCGACAACCTCGCCGCCCGCTTGCGCTGGTCGTGGATGGTCACCGCCGGCTGGGGGCTGGGGATCGGTTTCATCATGATCAACATGGTCCTTCTGCGCTGGCTGGCTTAGCGCTGCAGGGGGGAGAGAGAGAGGAGGTGTGTCGCCGGTGGGTTTGGTCGCCACGTCTCGGGTTAAGTCCCCGTGGATCCTCCATTACTGCACGGGCGGCTGCAACGGGTGCGATATCGAAATCCTGGCCTGCCTGACGCCCCTGTACGACGTGGAGCGTTTCGGCATCCTCAATATCGGCAACCCCAAGCACGCCGACCTGCTGGTCGTCACCGGACCCGTCAACTGGAAGAATGCCGACGTGTTGAAGAACCTGTACGAGCAGATGCCGGCCCCCAAAATGGTCATGGCCGTCGGGGCGTGCGCCTGCGGCGGCGGGGTCTTCCACAACTGCTACAACACCCTGGGCGGCGTGGACAAGGTCATCCCGGTGGATGTCTACGTCCGGGGCTGCGCCGCGCGGCCGGAGGCCGTCATCGACGGCGTCGTGGCCGCGCTGGATAAGCTGGCCGGGCTCGGCCGGGGGGAGGGGTAAGGTTTGGAAGAGGTCATTGCCTCCAAGGACCGGATACAGGACGAAGCCAGGAAACTGCTGGACCGGGGCGCCCGGCTGGCGAACCTGGTGTGCATCGACGACGGGGAGACGTTTGAGCTGATTTACGTTTTCCAGGAGGGGCTGGACCTGGTCGACGTCCGGGTACGCGTGGCCAAGGATGAGGAAGTGCCCAGCCTCTCGGGGCTGCAGCTCAGCGCCGCCCTGATCGAGAACGAGGTCAAGGAGTTCTTCGGCCTCAACATCACCGGGCTCGCCATCGACTTCCAGTGCCGCATGCTCCTCGGCGCCAAAAGCCCCCGGACGCCGATGCTGAAGCAGTTGCCGGTCGTACAGTGAGGAGGGCGCCTTATGGGACGAGTTACTTTTCCCTTCGGTCCGCAGCACCCGGTCCTGCCCGAGGCCATCCAGCTGCAGCTTACCTGCGAGGACGAGCGGGTCATCGAGGTGATGCCGGTCATCGGGTACATGCACCGGGGCATCGAAAAGGCGGCCGAGAAGAACCCTTTCGTCAACAACGTTTTCCTGTGTGAGCGGATCTGCGGCATCTGCAGCTTCATTCACGCCCACTGCTACTGCGAACTCATTGAGAATGTAATGCGCATCAAGGCGCCCCCGCGCGCCGCCTACCTGCGGGTCTTCTGGGGCGAGCTTTCCCGCATCCACAGCCATCTCCTGTGGATGGGGCTTCTGGCCGACTCCTTCGGCTTTGAGAGCCTGTTCATGCAGTGCTGGCGGGCGCGGGAGATCGTCCTCGACATCCTGGAGATGACCACCGGGCAGCGCGTCATCCAGTCCTCGTCGGTCATCGGCGGGGTGCGCCGGGACATCAACGGCGAGACGGCCTGCCGGATAAGGAAGATGCTGGAGCGGTTCGGGAAGGAGTACGACGCCTGCTTCGGCGTCTTCAAGAACGACTACACGGTCAAGCAGCGCACCGTCGGGAAAGGTGTGCTGTCCAGGGAACAGGCCTGGGCGCTGGGGGCGGTCGGTCCCACGCTGCGCGGCAGCGGTGTCGCCTATGACGCGCGGATGCTGCGCTACGGCGCCTACGGGGAACTGGGGTTCGAGCCCGTGGTGGAGACCGCCGGCGACAGCTACGCCCGCATGATGGTCCGGGCGCGGGAGATCCACCAGTCGCTGGAGTTGGCCTTCCAGGCCCTCGACAGCCTGCCCGAGTCCGAGCTGGCCGTAAAGGTGGCCGGGTTCCCGGAGGGGGAGGGCATGATCCGCGTCGAGCAGCCGCGCGGCGAGCTGTTCGAGTACGTCAGGGGCAACGGCACCGCCCGCCTCGAACGGCTGAAGGTCCGCACCCCGACCTTCGCCAACATCCCGACCCTGCTGGCGATGCTCCCGGGCTGCGAGCTGGCCGATGTGCCGGTCATCGTGATGTCCATCGACCCGTGCATCGCCTGCACGGAACGCTGACCGCTTAAAAAGGAGGGGTTGCCGGCATGCCTGTGATGAGCCCGCAGTTGATCAAGAACTTCTTTTCCGGTCCCGCTACGCGGGCCTACCCGGCCGTCAAGCGCGCGCCTTTCCCCGAGGGGCGGGGTCATATCGTTTACGACGCCGAACGCTGTGCCTACTGCGGGATCTGTGCCGGTATCTGCCCGGCCGACGCCGTCCGTATGCAGGAGGATCGGGAGAACCTGGTCATCAGGCGGACCTTTGACTCCTTCAAGTGCATCTACTGCAACAGATGCGTCGAACTCTGCCCCAACGGCGCCCTGAAAATGGAGGCGCAGCATCCGGAATCGGCCACGGCCAGGTCGGTGAGGGTGACGGCGGCCGGCAGGTAGGCCGCTCCCGGGAGCGGCGGCGGCCGGCAATCGGAGTCGCCCACTCCGTTTGGCCCAAAATTCTTACAAACAGCACAGATCGATTACAAGTGAAGGCCACCGGCAGCGGCATCAACCGCGCCCCGCGGTGGCCTGAAGCCGTTGAAGCACAATTATTTGACACATGTCAGAAAACTTGGTCCCCATTAGAAGGGGAAAGATCATGCGGGGACGAATACAATATTGATGCGGAGGCGAGGGAGGTGATCCAGGCTATGTCGGGGGACGTTTTGTCGCACGAGGAGGACGCTCTGGTCGTCAACGAACGTGAACACGAGATGCTCTGTAAAACCGGGATTAAAGTGCACTACCCCAAGGGCCAGATCATTTTCTCGGCGGATGAATACGCCGACCGGGTGTACCTGGTCGAGGAAGGGTACGTCAAGATCTACCGCCTTAACCCGGACGGGCGCGAGGTGACGGTGGGCAGCATCAGAAACCCGGGCGAGATGATGGGGCTGGCCGAGACCCTCTATCACGGCACGCGCACCTGTTTCGCCGGAGCCATCACCGATGTTACGCTTGTCATCCTCACCAAGGCGCAGTTCCTGGACGTTCTGACCACCGAACACCGCCTCGCCCTGAAGGTCGCGTCCCTGCTGGGGGCGCGGATGAGGGCCGCCGAAGCGATGGTCTACGACCTGATGTGCTGGCAGGCCCCCGGGCGTCTGGCTCTCATGCTGCTGAAGATCGGTGAGCGTTGCGGGGTGAAGACCAACGAAGGCATCCGCATCAAGCTCAAACTAACGCACAACGAGATCGCCTCCATGATCGGTTCGACGAGGCAGACCGTCACTTCTTTAATGAACACCTTCCGGGACGAGAACTGCATCGCCGTCGACGGGCGGGAAATCGTCATCAAGGACTCCAAGAAGCTGGCCGAGTGGGTGGTTTAGGCCCGGACTTATCTCAGGGTATTCTGCTTTTTATTTCGGGCCGGCCGTTGTTAGCGCCGGCCTTCAATATTTTCAGGGGCGTCGGCTTCTTGACAGTTGCCCCGGCCGATGTAAGACTGAAAAAGGGGCGGTGCTGATGACCGATCTCACCCTGAATGACTATGAGCGCCGGGTGCTCCGCGAGGCCGGGGTCAGGGTGCACTATCCCAGGGGCCAGATCATCTGGTCGGCGGAAGAGGTTGCCGACCGCGTTTACCTGGTCGAGGAGGGATATGTCAAGGTCTACCGCATTGATCCGCAGGGGCGCGAGTTGGCGGTAGAGACCATGCGCAACCCGGGCGAGCTCATGGGGGTCGCGGAGACCCTTTACGGCGGCAAACGCACCTGCTTCGCCCGTGCCGTCACGAATGTGACCCTTGTCGTCCTGACCGGGCGGGAGTTCCTCGCCGTCCTGAACACCGAGCACCGGTTCGCCTTAAAAGTCGCGTCCCTGCTCGGCTCCCGGATGCGGGAAGCGGAGGAGCAGGCCTATAGGCTGGTCTGCTGGCAGGTACCGGGCCGGCTGGCTTTGATGCTCCTTAAACTCGCCCGGGATTACGGGATAGAGACCGGGCGGGGCACCAGGATCGGCATTCAGCTGACTTACAGCGAGATAGCGTCCATGATCGGTTCCACCCGCCAGACCGTGACCTCGCTGATGAACACCTTCCGGGACGAGGGGTGCATCACCGTGGAGGGCAGGGCGATCATCATCAAGGACGCCGAGAAGCTGGCCGAGTGGGTCGTATAAGGACCCCCGGATTACCGGGGGTCCTCGTCTGCCTGCCGGCCTTTGAAGGGAATCCCTAGGATATCTGCGCCTCAGGCCGGTCCTTTTCGGCGCCGGCCTTCAGCTTCTTCAGGTGGTCGTGCATCTCCCGGACGGTGTTGATCCACTCCTTGTAACCGGCGGAGCCGATAATCCGGGAGGCGAACCGCGCCTTATCGATCTCCACCGTGGGCAGCATCTTCTCCCACATCGCCATCCTCCTGGCCGTCAGCTCGTTCCCGTGGTGATGGTGGCAGTTATGATCCGGGCAGCGGCCCACGACCACTCCGTCGGCGCCCATCGACAGGGCCATCAGGACATGGACCGGGCTGACGCTGCCTCCGCACCTGACCCGGATGATGCGCGTCCCCACCGGGTACTCCAGGCGGTTGATGCCCGCAAAGTCGGCGCCCGAGTAAGAGCACCAGTAGCAGAGGTAGCCCAGGATCTTCGGCTCCCCCGGCGGCACGTGGCGGAAGGCGACCTTGAGCTGTTCCTCCAGGTGCTTCTCGGTGTAGTTCGTAAGCTGGACGGCGCCGCTCGGGCAGGCGGCGAGACAGAGGCCGCAGGCCTGGCAGAAGGCCGGGTCGGTGCTGTAGTAGCCGTCCTCGTCCTTCTGGATCGCCCCGTGCGGGCAGACGTTCTGGCAGAAGCCGCAGCCGTTGCAGCGGTCCTTGTCGACCAGCGCGTAGTAGTCGAGCAGCTCGGTGTACCCCCTGTGGTGGTAAGGCAGGGCCCGCGCCACCGCTGAACCGGCCGCCGCCGCGCTCTCATGCACCGATGCCGGCCCGGCCGCGCCGCCCACGACGTAGACCCGGTGGACCGTCGATTCGGTGGGCCGCAGAATGCGGCAGCCCGGCGAGTCGCCGAAGGGGCCCTGGTTGACGGCCGCGAAGCCGTACTTGTCGGGCTGCATCCCGAAGAGCATCCGCAGGTGCGAAGAGTCGCGGTGCGGGTTGAAGGCGGTGGCCAGGACCACCAGGTCGGTCTCCAGCATTTCCGCCGGCCCGGGGAGGGCGGCGTTTCCCGCCGGCAGCGGCTGGCAGCGCAGGGTGACACTCTCGGCGCCGGCCTTCTTCTCGACGGCCGCCAGCCGCCCGCGGATGAAGTTGACCCCTTTCCGCTGCGCCTCGCGGTAGTATTCCTCGGGCGCCCGGTCCACGGTGCGGATGTCGGTGTAGACGACATTGATCTCGACTTCGGGCAGGGCCTTCTTGACCAGCAGGACCTGCTTCAGCGTGTACTCGCAGCAGATCTTGGAACAGTACGGCCTGGGCCCGTCGAGCGGCCGGTCCTTCCGGCCGCCGTCGGCCTCCCGCGAGCCGGCGCACAGGACAAAGGTGATCGACCGCGGTTTCTTTTGCATCCGGTCCAAGTACTGGCCGTACTGCTCGAACTCCAGGCTGCTGAGCACCTGCTCGAGCCGGCCGGCGGACTCCGGCATAGCCTTCTGCACGTCCAGCTCCTCGAAGCCGGTGGCCACCACCACGCTGCCGGCGCGGACCGTCTTTTCGCGCGGCCGGGCGTCGAGGGCGATGGCGCCCGCCGGGCAGGCCGGGACGCACCGGCCGCACCCCGTGCAGGCCCCGGCGTCGATGACGAAGGCGTCCGGGTGGGTGAAGCGGTACGGCTTGTAGATGGCCTTCCGGGTCGAGAGCCCGAAGGCGAACTCGCTGGGGAGCGTTACCGGGCAGACCGCGGCGCACCGGCCGCACTCCACGCACTTGCGGCTGTCGACGTACCGGGGCTTCTGGCGGATGGTGACCTCGAAGTTCCCGTCCACCTTCCGGATGCCGGTCACTTCGGCGGAGGTCAGGAGTTCGATGGCCGGGCCGTGCAGCGCGATGAGCTTGGTGATGTTCGGGAGGATGCAGGAGGTGGAGCAGGTGGAGGGCCAGTTGGGCGTCTGGTAGAGCCTCTCGACCCGCGCCGTCTGTCCGCCGAGGTGGGTGCTCTTTTCCACCAGGGTCACCTTCACCCCGTTGCGGGCATAGTCGAGCGCGGCCTGCATCCCGGCCGGGCCGCCGCCGATGACCAGGGCGCGGTTCTCCAACCGCAGCCGGGCGGGGCGGCGCTCCCTGTTTAGCAGCACCCGCGCGTGGGCCATGGTCAGGATGTCCATCGCCTTGCCGGTCGCCGCCTCCCTGGCGCCCGGGTGCACCCAGGCGCACTGCTCCCGGATGTTGGCGATCTCCACCGCCGCCGTGTCCAGGCCGGTCTCGGCCGCCGCCCGCTTGAAGCGCTGCTCGGGCGCCGCCAGGCTCGTCCGCGGAGAGCACCCGGCGACGATGACCCGGTTGAGGCCGTGCTCCGCGATGTCCTTCCGGAAGGCGGCCAGCCCTTCCTCGCAGAAGTGGCCGTGCCGGCGCACGAAGGCGACGTACGGGAGCGATCCCGCGTACCTGGCGAGGCGGGCAATATCGAGGGCCTCGTCGAGGGTTGATTCGCAGTCGCAGACGAAAACGCCGATGCGCAAGCCGGATTCACACACGGTTGATTCTGGCATGATTCGACAACCCTTCTTTCATATGTTCCTTTCGCCACGAACCCTTTTGCCCACCATTTTAAGGGAGCCTCGCCGCCTGCGCCGTCGCGCCTGTGAACGCCGGGGCGTCGTCTACGCGACAGTACAAGCGTGAGGAGGAAGACGGGCAACAGCGTCCGGGGGGGGGTAGAATAGGAGTTATCCGAGGCAATTGCCGGATCGGGGGGATGGTCTGATGGTTGTCCTAAGTGAGCGCGAGCGCGAGGTCCTGCGCCGGGCCGGCGTCGGGGTGCGCTACCCGAAGGGCCAGATCATTTTCAGCGCCGGGGAATACGCCGACCGTGTCTACCTCATCGAAGACGGGGCCGTCAAGATCTATCGCCTGGACCCCCGGGGGCGGGAGATAACGGTCGGCGGCATCAGGAACCCGGGCGAGATAATGGGGCTTGCGGAAACCCTTTACCGGGCGACGCGGACGTGCTCGGCCCGGGCGATCGCCCCCGTGAAGCTCGTGGTCCTCACCAAGGCCGAGTTCCTCGGTATCCTGGCCGCCGAGCATCATCTGGCCCTCAAGGTCGCATCGGTGCTCGGGGCGCGCCTGCGGGCGACCGAAGGCCTGGTCTACGCCCTGATGTGCCGGCAGGTTTCCGCCCGGCTGGCGCAGTTGCTCCTCAAGATCGGCGAGCGTTACGGGGTCCGGACCGCCCGGGGCGTCAAGATCAAGCTCCCCCTCACCTACGGCGAGATCGCGTCCATGATCGGCTCCAGCCGGCAGACCGTGACCACGCTGATGAGCGCCTTCCGGGAGGACGGCTCGATCGCGATGGAGGGAAAGGGCATCATCATCAGGGACGCCGAGAAGCTGGCGGGGTGGGTGATGAAAGAGGCCTAGTCCGGGAAGCGGCCGTTACAATGCCGGATGACATGATAGGTGGCGATCGCCCCGAGGGTGACCGGGAAGGCGTTGACGGCTGACATTCCGAGAACCGCGACCCACTGTCCCGGCCCGCCCGCGAAGCGGCCGTCGGCGTAGGCGACGAAGGTCAGCAGCGCGAAGGCCCAGAACCAGGCGTAAGGCCGCACCGCCAGGTCGCCGAAGACCGCCTTCACCCAGCCCTTCGAGAACTGCACGATCAGGTTCACCGCGGCCACCATCCCGGCGAAGGTCCGCAGGTAGTCAAGTGTCAGAAAGTCATGGAACTCCGTCACGCCCTCCACCCCTCGTTTTTGCTGTCACTGTATGCCCGCCCGGCGGCGGAGGTGACGCAGGAGCTTACAGGGGGAGTGATAAAAAGCTAAAATAATGGTTAGCATGTAAGCATAGGGAGCGTGAGGGGCATGCTGCGCACCCAGGTCCAGCTCACCGAGCAACAGTTCGCGGCCCTGAAAGCGATGGCGGCGGCCGAAGGGGTTTCCATGGCCGAGTTGATTCGCCGGGGCGTCGATCTCGTCCTGCGCTCCCCCGGTCCGGTTGACCGGGAGGTACGGGTGCGCCGGGCCGTTGCCGCCGCCGGAAGGTTCCGGTCCGGTCTCGGGGACCTGGCGGCCCGGCACGACGACTATCTCATCGAGGCCTTTGAGAAGTGAAGGTCTGGGTCGATACCTCCGCCCTTCTGGCCGTCCTGGACGGCGACGACAGGCACCATGACCGGGCGCGCACGGTGTGGGTTGAACTCCTGCAATCCGGGGCGGTACTGGTTCTGTCCAGCTACATGCTCGTAGAGACCTGCGCGCTGGTGCAGCGCCGCCTCGGCCTTGACGCCTTGCGGGTGTTGCACGAGGACATCCTGCCCTTGGTCCGGGTGATTTGGGTCGATGAAGAAGCGCACCGCCTGGGCGCGACGGCCCTGCTGACCGCGAACCGCCGGCGGCTTTCCCTGGTGGATTGCGTCAGCTTCGCCCTCATGCGCCGGGCGGGGATCAATGAGGCCTTTGCTTTCGACGTACACTTCCGTGAACAGGGCTTCCGCTACCTGGCGGACTAGCATCCATCCGCCGGGCCGGCCTCCGGCCGGTTACCGGGGGTTGAGGCGGCGGCAGCCGGCCGGGAAACATTTCTTGCCGCGGGTGGCGCGGCGTGCTATAATATTTGCGGTTTGATTCCCGGCTGCGGATAGAGAGAGCGAGGTGCTTAGGGTTGAAGAAGGATATCCATCCGAAGTACGAAAAGAAGGCGAAAATCACCTGCGTGTGCGGGGCGACTTTCGAGACCGGCTCGACCAGGAAGGAGATGAAGGTCGACATCTGCTCCCGGTGTCATCCCTTCTACACAGGTACGCAGCGCACGATCGAGACCGGCGGGCGCGCCGAAAAGTTCCGCAAGAAGTACGGCCTGAACAAGTAACGGGGGTGGATGGCAGAGCGGCAGACGGGCTCTGCCATTAATTTATAATACTTATGAAACAGAGAGAGATTACTTACGGCGGGCAGGCGGTCATCGAGGGGGTCATGATGCGCGGGCCGGCCAGTTGGGCGGTGGCCGTGCGGCTGCCGGACCGGTCGGTCGCCGTTGAGCGCCGCCCCGTGGAAACGGTCACGCGGCGCTTCCCGTTTCTAAAGTGGCCCTTCCTGCGCGGCACCGTGGTCCTCATCGAGTCCATGGTCATCGGCCTGCAGGCCTTAAGCTACTCCGCGGCGCAGGCCACGGGGGAGGAGGAGCGCCCCCTGACGCCCTGGGAGATCGGGGGGACGATGGTCGTCGCCCTGGCCCTGGCCGTCGCCCTCTTCGTACTCCTGCCGGTGGGGGTGGCCCACCTGGCCCTGCCCTACGTCCGGGGGACGGTGGGGACCAACATCCTCGAGGGCGTCGTGCGCGTCCTGGTGTTCCTGGCCTACGTCTACCTGATCGGCCTGATGCCGGACATCCGGCGCGTTTTCGCCTACCACGGGGCGGAGCACAAGACGATCAACGCCCTGGAAGCCGGGGCGCCCCTGGAAGTGCGCCACGTGCAGCGGTTCTCGACCCGCCACCCGCGCTGCGGGACCAGCTTCCTGTTGATCGTCCTGGTGGTCAGCATCGCGGTCTTTTCCTTCCTGGCCACCGAGCCGCTCTGGTGGAGGTTTGTCTCACGGCTTCTAATGCTGCCGGTCGTGGCCGGCATTTCCTACGAATTCGTCAAAGCCGGCGCCTGCCGGCTGCAGAGCCCCCTGTGGCGGTTGTTGGTGGCGCCGGGGCTCTGGCTGCAGGCGCTGACCACCAGGGAGCCGGACGACGGGATGGTCGAGGTCGCTATTGCCTCCCTGGACGCGGTCATGGAGCGTGAAGAAGGTGAACGGTAGTGTTTGCGAAGCTGGATAGCCTCGAAGCCAAGTACGAAGAACTGACGGCACAGATCGCCGACCCCGCGGTCATCCAGGACCAGGACCGCTGGCGTCAGTACGTCAAGGCCCACGCCGACCTGGAGGAGGTCGTCGGGGTTTACCGCGCCTACAAGAAACTCGTCGCCGAGACCGCCGACACCGAGGCGCTCCTGGAGGAGGAGAAGGACCCCGAGATGCGCGCCCTGGCCGAGAGCGAGCTGGAGGCGCTGCGCGCCCGCCGGGAGGAGACCGAGCAGCGCCTGCGGGTGCTGCTCCTGCCCAAGGACCCCAACGACGAGAAGAACGTCATCATGGAGATCCGGGCCGGCACCGGCGGGGAGGAGGCCGCCCTCTTCGCGGGGGACCTCCTGCGCATGTACCTGCGCTACGCCGAGCGGCAGGGCTGGAAGGCCGAGATGCTGGACGCCAACATGACCGACCTGGGCGGCGTGAAGGAAGCGGTCGTCAACATCACCGGGCGGGGGGCCTACAGCCGCCTCAAGTTCGAGAGCGGCGTGCACCGTGTGCAGCGCGTGCCGGCGACCGAGTCCGGCGGCCGCATCCACACCTCGGCGGCCACCGTCGCCGTACTGCCGGAGGCCGGGGAGGTCGACATCGAGATCAAGCCGGAGGAGATCCGGGTCGACGTCTTCTGCTCCAGCGGCCCGGGCGGCCAGTCGGTGAACACCACCCAGTCCGCGGTGCGCATCACCCACCTGCCCACGGGCATCGTCGTCTCCTGCCAGGACGAGAAGTCCCAGCATAAGAACCGGGACAAGGCGATGAAGGTCCTGCGCGCCCGCCTCCTCGACCGGGCCGTCCGGGAGCGCGAGGCCCAGATCGCCTCCACCAGGCGCAGCATGGTGGGGAGCGGCGACCGCAGCGAGCGCATCCGGACCTACAACTTTCCGCAGAACCGGGTCACCGACCACCGTCTGAACCTGACCCTCTACCGTCTTGAGACCGTGCTCGAGGGCGACCTGGACGAGCTGGTCGAGGCGCTCATCACCGCCGACCAGGCCGAGCGCCTCAAATCCATCAGCCAGTTTTAAGTAAGGGGTCAGGCCCCTTACTTAAAACGCCTGGACGTCACTGTGCATTGTAATATGGGTAACCAGTCTAAAGCCTGCCAACTTACACTTACCGCGCCCGACCCTCCGGTGGCCGAGGCCCTCGCCTGGGCGCGCGGGCTCCTGCGGGGGGCCGGGGTCGAAACGGCGGCCCTCGACGCCGAGGTCCTGCTGGCGGCGGCACTCAACGGCGACCGCGTTACGCTGTACCGCGCTCCCGAGCGCCGGCTGACCCCGGCCGAGCGGGAGCGTTTCGTTTTTCTGGTGGGGGAGCGCGCCCGGCGCCGGCCGGTGGCCTACCTGACCGGCCGCAAGGAGTTCATGGGCCTGGAGTTCCGCGTCACCCCGGACGTGCTCATCCCCCGGCCCGAGACCGAAATCCTGGTCGGGCTGGCCCTGGAGCACCTCCGCGGCCGCCCGGACCCCGTGGCCCTCGACGTCGGTACCGGCAGCGGGGCCGTCGCCGTCAGCCTGGCCGTCCTCGAGCCGCGGGCGCGGGTCTGGGCGACCGACGTTTCGCCGGCCGCCCTCGCCGTGGCGCGCGGGAACGCGGCGCGGCACGGCGTGTCCGACCGTGTGACCTTCCTGGAGGGCGACCTCCTGGACCCCGTCCCGGAGGACACCGTCCGGCGCGCCGACCTGCTGGCGGCCAACCTGCCGTACGTCCCGGCGGCGGAGATCCGCGGGCTCGCGCCGGAGGTCCGCGCCGAGCCGCGCCTGGCCCTCGACGGCGGCCCGGACGGCCTCGACCTCTACCGCCGGCTCGTGCCGCGGGCGGCGCGCCTTTTGCCCGCCGGGGCGCTGGCCCTGCTGGAGATCGCGCCTTACCAGGCGCCCGCGGCCCGGGCCCTGTTCCGCCCGGCGGACTGGTCCGCGGTACGGTGCCACCGGGACCTGGCGGGCCGGGAGCGGGTGATCGCCGCGATAAGGAGGGGATAGCCTTGGAAGGCAACCAGGCCGCCCTGGCCCTGACCGTCTTCGCCGTCACCTACGCCCTGGTCGTCTCCGAGCGCCTGCACCGCGCCGTGGCGGCCATGGGCGGGGCGGCGGTCGTCGTCTTCACCGGCCTCCTGGACCAGGACGAGGCCGTCGCCGCCATCGACTTCAACACCCTGGGCCTGCTCATCGGCATGATGGTCATCGTCACCATCACCCGGGAGACCGGCCTCTTCGAATACCTGGCCGTCCGGGCCGCCCGCGTCGCCCGGGGCGAGCCCGTGCGGATACTGGTGGGCCTCGGCCTGGTGACGGCCGTCCTCTCGGCCTTCCTGGACAACGTCACCGCCGTCTTCCTGATCGTGCCGGTCACCTTCGCCCTGACCCGCCGGCTCCAGCTCAGCGCCATCCCCTTTCTAATCACCGAGATCCTGGCCTCCAACATCGGCGGCACGGCCACCCTCATCGGCGACCCCCCGAACATCATGATCAGCGCGCCCGCGGGTCTCGGCTTCGTCGACTTCCTGGCCAACCTCGCCCCGATCGCCACCGTGGTGCTAATCGTCACGACGGCTATCCTTTACTTCCTTTTCCGTCCCCAACTGCACACCGAACCGGAACTAAAAAAGAAAATCCTGGCCATTGAGCCGCGCGATTACCTCCACGACCGCCGCCTCTTGCGGCAGTCGCTGCTGGTTCTCGGGCTTACCCTGGCCGGGTTCATCCTGCACCAATATATCCACCTGCCCGCGGCGAGCATCGCCCTGGGCGGCGCCACGGTCCTCCTGATTGTCACCCGCAAGGACCCCGAAAAGCCCTTCCGGGGCATCGAATGGCCGACCCTCTTCTTCTTCGCCGGGCTTTTCGTCATCGTCGGCGCCCTGGAGGCCACCGGCGTCATGGAACGGGCGGCCCGGGCGGCCCTCGACCTTACCGGGGGACGCCTCCTGGCGACCGGGATGGCCCTGCTGTGGGTTTCGGCGCTGGCCTCGGGCCTCGTGGACAACATCCCCTTCGTCGCCGCCATGATCCCCCTGTTGCAAGAGATGGGCCGCCTCGGCGCCGTCGTCGACCTCGATCCCTGGTGGTGGTCCCTGGCCCTGGGGGCCTGCCTGGGCGGCAACGGGACCCTGGTGGGGGCGGCGGCCAACGTCATCGTCGCCGGCCTCGCCGAGAAGAACGGCACCCCCATCGGCTTCTGGGACTTCTTCCGCTACGGCTTTCCGCTCATGCTCCTCTCGGTGGCGCTCGCCGCCGTATACCTGATAATTTTTCACCTGCGGGGCTGAGCCGGGCGGGGCCGGCAACAACAAAGGGCGGCGCCGCCGCCGCCCCCGCCGTAGGTTCCCGTCCATCGCCATGCCATTACACCTTGACCCTCTCGTCCATCCACCGCAACGTGCAGGCCAGCACCAGGCCGTAAACCGACGCCCCTACGAAATCCGAGGCCGCCGTGGCCAGGTCTATCCCAACCAGCCTATTAACCTTGAACAAAAGAATGACGCCGTACAGGCCGAACCAAACGGCGGCCCCGAAAAGCCATCCCTTCAAAAGGCAATTGCGGCTTGTCACCGCGGGGATCAGGTAGGCGAAAACGATGCCCAGGAGGCCTACGAAAAGGATTTGCGCCACCTGGGCGAAGGCCGCCTCCCAGAAGACATTGGTCCTGGAACCAAAAATAATAACCGCCGCCCAGTCCAGGAACCGCAGTTCACCCCAATTGATGTAAAACGAGATGTTCGCCACGATGTTCATCGCCACGCCGCCCGCCACCCCGGCGATGAAGCCCCTCGTCGACCTGTCCTGTATAACCATCGGCCCATCCCCCCTCCATATACCTAATACCTAAAGCTGTCCAGCGGGAACCCCGCTTATGCGTCGCCCGCGCTCAAACCGCCGATGCCGGGGAGGCAAAGTGTGGTATACTACCGGATGTGGAAAAGTATGCGGGAGGAAACCTTATTTGGAACGGCAACAGGGCTTCCGCCGGGTGTGCCCGCCCGCTGACCGGGAAACGGTCCGGGGGACTTTCTACTGGCGCGTCGATCCGCAAGACCCCGACCCCGCCGTCATCGCCGCCGCGGCCGCGGTCATCCGCCGCGGCGGGCTGGTGGCCTTCCCGACCGAGACCGTCTACGGCCTGGGCGCCGACGCCACGAACGGGGCCGCCGTGCGGCGCATCTTCGCGGCGAAGGGCCGCCCGGCGGACAACCCCCTGATCGTGCACATCTCCGCCATGGATGAGCTGCGCCCCCTGGTCCGGGATGTCCCGGACGTGGCCCGGGCCCTGGCAGGCGCCTTCTGGCCGGGTCCGCTGACCCTGGTCCTCCCGGCGGCGCCGTCGCTGCCCCGGGAGGTCACCGCCGGCCTGGACACCGTGGGGGTGCGGATGCCCGACCACCCCGTGGCCCTGGCGCTCATCCGCGCCGCCGGGGTGCCGCTCGCCGCCCCCAGCGCCAACGCCTCCGGGCGCCCCAGCCCCACCACGGCCGCCCACGTGCTGGACGACCTGGGGGGGCGGATCGACGCCGTCCTCGACGGTGGGCCGGCGCCCGTGGGGGTGGAGTCCACAGTGCTCGACCTGACGGCCACGCCGCCCGCGGTCCTGCGGCCGGGCGGGGTCACCGTCGAACAGCTGGAGGCCGTCCTGGGCCGCGCGGCCGTCGCGGACCGCAAGGGGGAGAACGGCGGACCGCCCCGCTCCCCGGGGATGAAATACCGCCACTACGCCCCGCGGACGCCCCTGGTCCTCTTCGAGGGCCCGCCGCCCGCCGTGGCGGAGGCCATACGGCGGCGGGCGGCCGAAGCCCGGGCCGCCGGGCGGCGTGCGGTCGTCCTGGCCGCCCCCGAGACGGCCGGCCTCTACGCCCCGGAGCCCGTGGTCGTCACCGGCCCCCGGGACCGGCCGGACAAGGTCGCCGCCGCCCTGTACGACGCCCTGCGCCGCGCCGACGCTGCCGGCGCCGATGTCATCCTGGCCGAGGGCCCGGCGCCCGGCGGCCTCGGAGGTACCGTCCTGGAGCGCCTGCGCCGCGCCGCGACCGAAATAGTTTTAAGTAAGGGGCCAGGCCCCTAACTTAAAAATCTTTTAAGTAAAGTGCCTGACCCCTTACTTAAAGCTGGAGGCGGCCTTTCATGGAACTGGTGACCCTGTTGCTTCTGGCCGTGGCCCTGGGGACCGACGCCTTTTCGCTGTGCATCGGGCTGGCGCTGGCCGGTATCGACCGCCGCCAGGCCGTCACCCTGGTGCTGGTGGTGCTGGTCTTCCACATCGTGATGCCCATCGCCGGCTGGTGGGTCGGCGGCCTCGTGAGCGGCTTCGCCGGGCGGGCGGCGGCCTACATCGGCGCCGCCATCCTGGTCTACCTGGGAGTCCGCATGGTCTGGGGAACCCTGCGCCGCTCCCGTTCCGAGATCGTCGTGGTCAACGGGCTGTTCAGCATTATCGTTCTGGCCGCCAGCGTCAGCATGGACGCCCTGAGCGTCGGTTTCACCCTGGGCGCGGTGGGACAGGCCCTGCTCCTGACCGCCTTAACGATCGGCCTGGTCGCCGGCGCCATGACCGCGGCCGGCCTCTTCCTGGGCCGCTCCATCTACCGTTGGGTCGGCAACCGGGCGCAGCTCGTGGGCGGCCTGATCCTTTTCGGCGTGGGCGTGAAATTAGTAGTGTGAAATTAAGTGGAAATTTGGTCCCGAGGTGATCCGATGGCCAAGAAAATCCTCTTCGTCTGCAGCGGGAACACCTGCCGCTCGCCGATGGCCGAGGGCCTGGCGCGCCACCTGCTGCCGCGCCCCGGCGAGTGGGCCGCGGGGGAGGAAGAGATCCTCGTCTTCTCGGCCGGCGTCCATGCCCTGCCGGGCGACCCGGCGACCGAGAACGCCGTCGAGGCTCTGGCCGAAGACGGCATCGACCTGCGCCGCCACCGCGCGGCCCTGCTGACCCGCGAGATGATCCACGAGGCCGACCTGGTGCTGACCATGACCGCCGGCCACCGCCGCCTGGTGCGGGAGATGGCCCCGGACCAGGCGGGGAAGGTCTTTACCCTGGCCGAGTACGCCGGCGTCGGGGGCGACCTGCCCGACCCCTTCGGACAGCCCCCGGCGGTCTACCGCCGCTACGCCGGTGAACTGCGGCACATGGTCCGCCTGGCCCTGGAGCGCTTCCGCCGTGAAAACGCCGGGGCCGGAAGGAAATAATACGACCGGTGTCGAAAACCTGCCGGGTTACGGGAGCTGAAGGGAGGTCCCCGTGTTGCGCATCGCCGTCGCCAGTGACCACGGCGGCTTCCGGCTGAAACAGGAGGTCATCAACTACCTCGGCCTTGCCGGCTACGAATTCAAAGACCTCGGCACCTACAGCGCCGAGTCCGTCGACTACCCCGACTTCGCCCGGGCCGTGGCCGAGGCCGTCCGGTCGGGCGAGTTCGACCGGGGAATCATCCTCTGCGGGACCGGCATCGGCGTCTGCATCGCCGCCAACAAGGTCCCCGGCATCCGCGCCGCCCTCTGCCACGACACCTTCTCCGCCCGGGCGGCCCGGGAGCACAACGACGCCAACGTCCTGACCCTCGGCGAGCGGGTCATCGGCCCCGGTCTGGCCCGCGACATCGTCGCCGCCTGGCTGACCTCCGAGTTCCAGGGCGGCCGCCACGCCCGGCGGGTGGCCAAGATCACCGCCATCGAAGAAAAATACTCCAAGGGGGAATAAGAGTTGAATATGATGCGCCCGCTGGCCGAGGTCGACCCGGAGATCGCCCGCGCCATCGCCCTGGAGACCGAGCGGCAGCGTTCCAAGCTGGAGCTGATCGCCTCCGAGAACTTCGTCAGCCGCGCCGTGCTCGAGGCGCAGGGCTCGGTCCTTACCAACAAATACGCCGAGGGCTACCCCGGCAAGCGCTATTACGGGGGCTGCGAGTTCGTCGACATCGCCGAGCGGCTGGCCATCGACCGCGCGAAGCAGCTCTTCGGCGCCGACCACGCCAACGTCCAGCCCCACTCCGGCGCGCAGGCCAACATGGCCGCCTACTTCACCGTCCTGGAGCCCGGGGACACCATCATGGGCATGAGCCTCGCCCACGGCGGGCACCTGACCCACGGCGCGAAGGTCAACTTCTCCGGGCGCTTCTTCCGCATCGTCTCCTACGGCGTCAACGCCGAGACCGGGCGCATCGACTACGACGAGGTGCGGCGCCTGGCCGAGGAGCACCGGCCGAAGCTGATCGTCACCGGCGCCAGCGCCTACCCGCGGGCCATCGACTTCGCGCGCTTCCGGCAGATCGCCGACAGCGTCGGCGCCAGGCTGATGGTCGACATGGCCCACATCGCCGGCCTGTGCGCCGTGGGCCTGCACCAGAACCCCGTCCCCTACTCCGAGATCGTAACCACCACCACCCACAAGACGCTGCGCGGCCCGCGCGGCGGGATGATCCTCTGCCGCGGGGAGTACGCGGCGGGCATCAACAAGAGCGTCTTCCCGGGCGTGCAGGGCGGCCCGCTGATGCACGTCATCGCTGCCAAGGCCGTGGCCCTGGGCGAGGCCCTGCAGCCGTCGTTCAAGGAATACCAGGCCCAGATCGTCAAGAACGCCGCCGCCCTGGCCGACGCTCTCCTGCAGCACGGCTTCGACCTCGTGTCCGGCGGGACCGACAACCACCTGATGCTCGTCGACCTGCGCCCCAAGGGCCTGACCGGCAAGGAGGCCGAGGAGCGCCTCGACGCCGTCGGGGTGACGGTCAACAAGAACGCCATCCCGTACGACCCGCAGCCCCCGCGCGTCACCAGCGGCATCCGCATCGGCACCCCGGCCGTCACCACCCGCGGGATGAAGGAGGACGACATGCGGGTCATCGCCGACATCATCGCCCTGGCGCTGGAGGACATCCACGACGGGGCCCGGGCCGAGCGCGCCCGCAGGATGGTGGCCGACCTCTGCAACGCCTATCCGTTGTATGTGGTATAGACTATATCTAGGCCGTGGCGGAAAAAATGCAAAGGGAGAAAGATTGTGTGAGGGAGGTGACTCCTAGTGGCTCGTATTGAGGAATTGCGTATCAAAAACTATCGTGTGCTTCGTAATATAGTGATCAAAGATCTCCATCCGTTGACCGTAGTCCTGGGTCCGAACGGGTGTGGCAAGTCTACCCTTTTCGATGTTTTCGGCTTTCTTTCTGACTGTCTGCAAACTAACGTTCGTAAGGCCTTAGAGGCCCGTGGTAAATTGGTAGAAGTACGTTCGCGAGGTGCCGCCGGCCCCATTGAGATCGAAGTTGTCTATCGTGAAGGCCGTAAAGAACCCAAGATTACTTACCATCTTTCTATCGAAGAGGTAGATGGTAAACCGATCGTGGCCAGGGAATTCTTGAAGTGGAGACGTGGAAGAAGGGGTCAGCCGTTCTATTTCCTTAACTTTGAATATGGTAAAGGGTACATCATCAGCGGGGAGCGGCCCGAGGCGGAAGACCGCCGCATTGAAGCGGCAACCGACAGCCCTGATATCTTGGCCATCAAGGGATTTGGTCAGCTAGCTGATAATCCGCGGGTCGCCAGTTTCCGCCGGTTTATTGAAGGGTGGTTCTTATCCTATTTTGTTCCCGACCAGGCGCGCCAGGTGCCTCAATCGGGGCCAATGGAGCATTTGTCTCGGACAGGCGACAACCTTCCTAACGTCATACAACACCTTTCTGAGCAGTATCCGGGGGTCCTGCAACACATACTTGGTCGGGTAGCGGAAAGGATCCCCGCCTTGGAGACAGTTACGGCCGAGACGACCATTGATGGGCGGGTAGCCTTGCGGTTCAAGGACGGGCCTTTTCAGGATCCGTTTCTGGCTCGTTACGTCTCCGACGGGACCATTAAGATGTTTGCATACTTGGTTCTATTGAACGACCCGGATCCTCCTCCGCTCCTGTGCATTGAGGAGCCGGAAAACGGACTCCATCCCAGGCTTTTGACCACTTTAGCCGAGGAGTTCCGCAAGCACTCCAATCAAACACAGACATTTGTTTCTTCCCACTCACCTTTCTTTATTGATGCTGTTCGCCCGGAGGAATTGTGGGTCATGAGCCGTAACCAAGACGGCTATGCAGTCATTGAAAGGGCGGATAGAGTTCGTGGTGTAACCGAATTCATAGCCGAGGGCGCCACCCTGGGAAGTTTGTGGTACGAGGGTTTTTTGCAAGGGGGTAACCCCTGATGCACTTCGAGGTTTTGGTGGAGGAGTTGTCCGCCAAATGCGTCTTGGACACGCTGTTGCCCAAGATTATTGGTGAGGATCACGGATTTTCGGTCCACAGTTTCAGAGGGAAACAAGACTTGCTGTCGAAGCTGCCCAGTCGCCTCAAGGGGTATTCCCGTTGGCTACCTCCGGACTACAGAATTGTTATCTTGGTCGACCGGGATAATGACGACTGCCGAGAGCTTAAGCAAAGAATCGTCGACGTGGTGCGTGAAACAGGTCTTGAGACCCGGTCGCTGGTTCGGATTGCTTTGGAGGAATTGGAGGCGTGGTTTTTTGGTGACGTCCCGGCCTTGCGTACAGTATACCCTCGTATTTCGCTTCATCTTGAACGCCGAACGGGGTTCCGTGATCCTGATGCCATCCAGGGTGGGACGTGGGAGGCCTTGGATAGGATTCTAAAGCAGGCGGGGTATGCTGAGGGGCTGGCATCAAAAACCGAAGCTGCCAAGAACGTGTCACGCCATATGGATCCGGGCAGCAACAGATCCTACAGTTTTCAGGTGTTTTGTAGGGGAATTCACACACTTCTTGCCGGCCGCGATAATGTCGGTGGCCGATAACCCCCCTTTCTCGCCTCCTTCGGTTCGTGACTCCGTACATGCTAAGAACGCCTTACTAAAGGTACGGTGGATGTGAAAAAGATACTCGTCGTCTTCGGCACCCGGCCCGAGGCCATCAAGATGGCCCCGGTGGTCCTGGCTCTCAAGCAAGCGCCCCACTTCGACTGCCGGGTCGCCGTCACCGCCCAGCACCGTGAGATGCTCGACCAGGTCCTCGACCTCTTCGGCATCGTCCCCGACCACGACCTGGACATCATGCGCGACCGGCAGAGCCTCTTCGACATCACGACCCGCGCCCTGGACGGGCTGCGGCGCGTCCTGGAGCTGGAGAACCCCGACATGGTCCTGGTGCACGGGGACACCACGACCACCTTCTGCGGCGCCCTGGCCGCCTTCTACCGGCAGATCCCCGTCGGCCATGTCGAGGCCGGGCTGCGCACCCGGAACAAGTTCTCCCCCTTCCCGGAGGAGATCAACCGTCACCTGACCGGGGTGCTGGCCGACCTGCACTTCGCCCCCACCCCCCGCGCGCGGGAGAACCTGCGCCGCGAGGGGGTGGACGAATCCGCCATCCTGGTCACCGGGAACACCGTCATCGACGCCCTGCTGGCCACCGTGGCCCGCCTCGGGCCCGACCCCGAGCCGGCCCCGCCCGGCCGTACCCTGCTCGTCACCACCCACCGGCGCGAGAACCTGGGCGCGCCCCTGCGCGCAGTCTACCGCGCCCTGGCCGCCCTGGTCCGGCGCTACCCCGACGTACGGGTCGTCTTCCCCGTCCACCGCAACCCAGCCGTCCGCGAGGCGGTACAGGCCGAACTCGGAGGATTGCCCCGGGTCACCCTCACCGAGCCCATGGCCTACCTCGACTTCGTACGCGAACTCCGCCGCTGCCACATAGTCCTCACCGACTCCGGCGGCCTGCAGGAGGAGGCGCCGTCCCTGGGCAAGCCGGTGCTGGTCCTGCGGGGCACGACCGAGCGCCCCGAGGCCGTCGAGGCCGGGACGGTGCGGCTGGTGGGCACGGCCTACGACGCCGTCTACGGCGCGGCGGCCGAGCTGCTCGAGGACGATGCCGCCTACCGGCGCATGGCCGAGGCCGTCAACCCTTACGGGGACGGACGGGCCGCGGGACGCATCGTGGCGGCGCTGGAGAAATTTTTGTCGGTTCAAGGCGGTACCAGGCTAAATCCGTGACCAACTTCACAAAGAGGAGCATGCCAAAAATTTTTCTCCCGGAGAGGCGTCAAAAACTTTTCCGCCTGGAAGGAATAATCCCGAGGCTGTAGAAACTCTATCCTTGAAAACAAAGGTAATAGTCGAACGGCGGCAGGCCGGCCTGATGTTACCAGGCCTGACTGTAAGGTTATGGCTGATTAAGTTACGGCGGGCGCAAGGGGAGGGAGCCGGTGAACGGGAAGGGCAACGGCTTCTCGAAGGGGATGAAGGCCTTCGCGCTCGGTTCCACGATCGCCGTCCAGTTCGCCGCCAGTGTCTTCCTGGGCCTGTGGGGCGGGCGCTGGCTGGATGAACGGTTCGGCACCGCGCCGTGGCTGATGGTCTTGGGGCTCCTGGCGGGACTGGGTGCCGGGACGCTGGGCGTCTACCGCACGGTGTCGCGCATCTTCAAATAGGGGCCGGTTGAGTTGAGCTGAGTCCTGAATAGTCTGTGGGAGTGCAGGTTGTTGTCGGACATCGCCCTTGAATTCGACATCCACATCCAAAAGGCCCTCCGCTGGTCGGCCTGCGTGCTGGCGGCGGTCCTCGTGCTTCTTCTCGGCGGGGTGCGGCACCCCGTCTTCCTGGGCTTCACCGTGGGCGTCGCCGTCAGCGTGGTCAACGGGTACCTGCTCGCGTTGCGCGTCAAGGGGCTGACCGACTTCGCCCTCCTGACGCGGGGCCGCGCCGAGGGCGTCGACAAAGTCCGCACCGTCTTCCGCGCCGGCCTGGTGGTCGTGCGCTGGGTGATCCTCTTTGCCGTGCTTTTCCTCGGCCTGAAGACAGGGTGGTTTGACCTGCTGGGCTTGCTGGCGGGACTCTTCGTCCTGCCGGCCTTCTCGCTCGGCAGTGCATTTCGACTCGCTAAAGAAAGGAGGTGAATAGGGCGGTGGCGGCGGAAGGTTTCAGCATCGAACACATAGAGCATCAGATCGACATCTGGGGGATCGAGCCGACCTGGCATCTTGGACAGCTGGCCGGCTACCCCATCGACCTCAACGGGAAGACCATCGTCTTCACCTGGGTCGCCATGGGATTGGTATTGTTGCTGGGTTGGGTCTGCGCCCGAGGGACGAGCCTTCGCAAACCGTCGAAGATGGCCTCGCTTATGGAAATGATCCTGGAGTTCCTGCGCGGGCTGATGAACGACAACATGTCGTGGCAGAAGGGCGCTGCGGTATTCCCCATCATCATCACCTACTTCCTGTTCATCAGCGCGATGAACATTCTGGGACTGGTGCCTACGGCCATGGCCCCCACTTCGGATGTGAACACGACCTTCGGCCTGGCCCTGATTACCTTTGTCCTGATCTACGTCTGGGGCATCCGGTACAAGGGACTCGGCTACTTTAAGCATTATCTCCAACCATTCCCGTTCTTCCTACCCATTACCATCCTGGAGGACTTGGCCAAACCCGTTACCCTGGCCTTCCGACTTTTCGGCAACATGAAGGGTAAAGAGATCATGGTACTGGCCCTGCTGGGCCTGATCACCGGCGTGGCCGAGGTAGCCGGCGGCTTCACGGCCTCCGTGGTCTGGCTTGGATTCGGACTCTTCGTGTCCTTCATCCAGGCCTTCATCTTTACCATGTTATCTATTGCCTACATCGGCATGGCGGTAGCGGATGACCACTAAGGACAAAAACTTAATATCAGGTAATTATCATTGAGGAGGGAACTACATAATGGATCTCGCTGCTGGTGCTGCTCTTGGTATGGGTATCGCTGCTGGTGTCGGAGCTATGGGCGCTGCTATCGGTGACGGTATCGTGACCGGTAAGCTCCTCGAGGGCGTAGCCCGTCAGCCGGAAGCCCGCGGCTCCCTGATGACCCTGATGTTCATCTCCGTCGGTCTGATCGAGTCCCTGCCGATTATCGCCATCGTTATCGCCTTCATCCTGATGGGCAAGCTTGGCGGCTGATGCACAAACCGGGTAGCAGGTTTTAGGTTCGACGCCAGACCGAAACCTGCTACGTGTTTCCTTTCAGAATCCGTCGTAATCGTGAAGGAAGGGGGCAGGTTGCCAGGTGCTGGAATTTAACGCGACACTATTAGCACAGATCTTCCACTTCTTCCTTCTGCTGGTGTTGTTGCGCTTAGTGGCCTACAAGCCGTTGCTCAAGGTGCTCGAGGACCGGCAAAAGTTCGTCGCCGATAACATTGCGCAGGCCGAACAGCAGCGGCTGGACGCCGAGAAGGTCAAGGCCGACCTGGAGGCCGAGCTGCGCAAGGCCCGCGAGCAGGCGCAGGAGATGATCGAGCGGGCGGCCAAGGCGGGCGAGGAGCAGGCGCAGGCCATCATCGAGGCGGCCAAGAACGAGGCGGTCCGCCTGAAGGAAAGCGCGATGCAGGACATCCAGCGGGAGAAGGATAAAGCGGTCGCCGAACTACGCGACCAGGCGGCTTCCCTGGCGGTGCTTGTGGCGGCCAAGGTGGTGAAGAAGGGCCTGGACGTCGATGCGCAGAGCGCCCTGGTGCAGGACGCCATTAAAGAGGTGAGCAGCCTGCCATGTTAAAAGGGGCTGTGGCGCAACGTTACGCGCAGGCGCTTTTCGACATCGCCGGCGAGCAGAACCTGATCGACAGGCTGGAGAACGACCTCAGGGGGGTGCTCGGGGCCCTGGATGGTTCGCGCGACCTGGCGCGTGTTCTCTATCACCCCCAGGTGCCGACCGACGTCAAGAAGAGCGTCCTCAAAGAAATCTTCGCCGATCAGGTTTCTCCGGTGATACTCAACTTTCTCGGGGTCGTCCTTGACGCCCGCCGGGAGTTCTTCCTGAAGGCCATCGCCGAGGAGTACTTCCGGATGGCGAACCAGACCCGCAACATCGCGGAGGTCACCGTCACTTCGGCGGTACCGATCTCGATCGTGCAAAAAGTCAACCTTATGGACGCCCTGGCGAAGATGACGGGTAAGGAAATCCGTGTGCATTACCAGGAGGATCCCGAGATCCTGGGCGGCCTGGTCATCCGCATCGGCGACCGGATCATCGACGCCAGCGTGAAGCGCCAGCTCGAGCGGATCCGGGAGCAGATCCGCGAAACTCAAGTAGGATAGGGGTGACACAGGGTAATGAATCTTCGACCGGAAGAGATAAGCTCCATTATTCGCCAGCAGATTGAAAAATATGAGGTCCAGGTCGAGGTCACCGACGTCGGTACCGTCATTCAGATCGGTGACGGCGTGGCCCGGGTGTACGGTCTGGAAGAGTGCATGTACTCCGAGCTGCTGGAGTTCCCGGGCGGGGTCCTCGGGATGGCCCTCAACCTGGAAGAGGATAACATCGGTTGCGTTATCCTCGGTCCCTACACCCACATCAAGGAAGGCGACATGGTCAAGCGCACCGGCCGTATCGCCTCCGTGCCCGTGGGCGACGCCCTCATCGGCCGCGTCGTGAACCCGGTCGGCCAGCCGCTGGACGGCAAGGGTCCGATCAACTCCGACAAGTTCCGCCCGATCGAGAAGATCGCCCCCGGCGTCATCTACCGCAGCCCGGTTGATACGCCGCTGCAGACCGGTATCAAGGCCATCGACGGCATGATCCCGATCGGCCGCGGCCAGCGCGAGCTGATCCTCGGCGACCGCCAGACCGGCAAGACGGCCATCGCCGTCGACACCATCATCAACCAGAAGGGCCAGGACTGCATCTGCATCTACGTCGCCGTCGGCCAGAAACAGTCCACGGTCGCCAACGTCGTACAGAAACTGCGTGACTACGGCGCGATGGACTACACCATCGTCGTGGTGGCCGGCGCGTCCGACCCGTCCCCGCTGCTCTACATCGCTCCCTTCGCCGGCGCGTCGATGGGCGAGGAGTTCATGGAGCAGGGCAAGGACGTCCTGATCGTCTACGACGACCTCTCCAAGCAGGCCGCCGCCTACCGCGAGCTGGCCCTGTTGCTCCGCCGCCCGCCGGGCCGCGAGGCCTACCCGGGCGACGTCTTCAACCTGCACTCCCGCCTGCTGGAGCGTGCGGCCAAGCTGCACCCGAACTACGGCGGCGGCTCCATGACCGCGCTGCCGGTCATCGAGACCCAGCAGGGCGACGTGTCGGCCTACATCCCGACCAACGTCATCTCCATCACCGACGGCCAGATCTACCTGGAGCCGGACCTCT
This sequence comes from Thermoanaerobacterales bacterium, assembly GCA_030019475.1. Taxonomy (NCBI): domain Bacteria; kingdom Bacillati; phylum Bacillota; class Clostridia; order Thermoanaerobacterales; species Thermoanaerobacterales bacterium. The sequence goes on from JASEER010000006.1 coordinate 28,410, forward strand.
TCTACGCCGGCGTCCGCCCGGCCGTCAACGTCGGCCTCTCAGTCTCCCGCGTCGGCGGCAAGGCGCAGCGCAAGGCGATGCGCCAGGTGGCCGGCCAGCTCAAACTTGACCTGGCGCAGTACCGTGAACTGGCGGCCTTCGCCCAGTTCGGCTCCGACCTGGACAAGGCCACCCGCGCCCGTCTGACCCGCGGCGAGCGCCTGGTCGAGCTGCTGAAGCAGGACCAGTACGTGCCGATGCCGCTGGAAGAGATGGTCATGTCCCTCTACTGCGGCGTCCGCGGCTACCTGGACGACATCCCGGTGGACAAGGTGCGCGAGTTCGAGGCCGAGTTCCTGAAGTTCATGCGCACCCAGAAGCCGGAAGTCGGCGCGGCCATCAAGGAGAAGAAGGAGATCACGAGCGACGTCGAGCCGCAACTGAAAAGCGCCCTGGAGGAGTTCAAGAAGAACTTCGCGTTGCAGCACGGTATTCAACTGGCGTCTTAGGACGCCGGGCGGATCTCCGGGGAAAGTGAGGTGTAAGGATGCCGTCACTACGCGATTACCGGCGTCGCATTAAGAGCGTTCAGAGTACGCAGAAGATCTGCAAGGCGATGAAGGCCGTGGCCACGGCCAAGATGTCCAAGGCCCAGACCGCCGTCCTGGCCGCGCGTCCCTACGCCCGGCAGATGCACGAGGTCCTGGGGCGGGTGGCCTCGGTGGCCGGGAACGTCAAGCACCCGCTGCTGGAAAAGCGCGAACCGAAGAAGGTCGCCTTCATCATCGTCACCGCAGACCGCGGCCTGTGCGGCGGCTTCAACAGCGCCATTCTCCGCACGGCCGTTAAAGAAATCGATAAGTGGCCGGAGGCCTCCCTGATCGCCGTGGGCCGCAAGGCGCGGAACTTCTTCCGCTTCCGCGGGGTGAAGATGGACCACCAGTTCGTCGGGCTCGGCGAGAACATCACCGTCGGGCAGGCGCGCGACATCGCCCGGGTGGCTATGAACGGTTACGTTGAGGGCGAGTACGACGCCGTCTACCTGATCTTCTCGAAGTTCGTGAACGTCATGGTCCAGCAGCCCACCGTGACCAAGCTCCTGCCGGTGGAACCGCCGGAGGGCGCCGGGCCGAAGGAAGAGGTACACGGCCCCCAGGCCCTGTACATCTTTGAGCCCTCGGCCGAGGAGGTACTGGCCGACCTGCTGCCTCGTTACGTGGAGAACACCATCTTCCACGGCCTGCTGGAGTCCAAGGCCGGCGAGCAGAGCGCCCGCATGACCGCCATGGACAGCGCGACCAAGAACGCGGGCGAAATGATCGACCGCCTCACGCTCCAGATGAACCGGCTGCGCCAGGAAGGCATCACCAAGGAGCTTCTCGACATCGTCGGCGGCGCGGCCGCGCTCGAATAACGCACGGAGGAGGTTCGGGGAAGCCAATGAATGTTGGTGAAGTCGTACAAATCATCGGCGTCGTCGTGGACATCAAGTTCCCTCCGGGACAGGTGCCCCCGATCTACAACGCCATCAAGATCACCAGCGAGAAAGAGGACGTCTTCGGCAAGAAGATCGACCTCACGCTGGAGGTAGCGCAGCACCTCGGCAACAATGTCGCCCGCTGCATCGCCATGTCCACCACCGACGGCCTGCAGCGCGGCATGAAAGCCGTCGACACCGGCGCCCCGATTTCGGTGCCGGTGGGCCGCGCGGTCCTCGGCCGCCTGCTGGACGTGCTCGGGAACCCCATCGACGGCCTCGGGGAGATCAAGAGCGAGAAGAAGTACCCCATCCACCGCCCGGCTCCGCCCCTGGTCGACCAATCCACCCAGGTCGAGCAGCTTGAGACCGGCCTGAAGGTCGTCGACCTGCTGGTGCCCTTCATGAAGGGCGGCAAGATCGGCATGTTCGGCGGCGCCGGCGTGGGCAAGACCGTTATCGTTATGGAACTGATCAACAACATCGCCAAGCAGCACGGCGGCATCTCCGCCTTCTGCGGCGTCGGCGAGCGTACCCGCGAGGGCAACGAACTCCTGCTGGAGATGACCGAGTCCGGCGTTCTGGACAAGACCATGATGGTCTTCGGCCAGATGAACGAGCCGCCGGGCTGCCGCCTGCGCATCGCCCTCACGGGGCTGTGCCTGGCCGAGTACTTCCGCGATGAAGAGGGCGCCGACGTGCTCGTCTTCATCGACAACATCTTCCGCTTCGCCCAGGCCGGTTCCGAGGTTTCGGCTCTGCTGGGCCGGATGCCGTCGGCCGTGGGCTACCAGCCCACCCTGGCCACCGAGATGGGCCAGCTCCAGGAGCGCATCACCTCCACGGTGAAGGGCTCCATCACCTCGGTCCAGGCCGTCTACGTGCCCGCCGACGACCTGACCGACCCGGCCCCGGCGAACACCTTCGCCCACCTGGACGGCACCGTCGTTCTGTCCCGGGCGCTCACCGAGCTGGGCATCTACCCGGCCGTGGACCCGCTGGACTCCGTGTCCCGCATCCTGGACCCGAACGTCGTCGGCCCCGAGCACTACCAGGTGGCCCGCGGCGTGCAGAAGGTGCTGCAGCGCTACAAGGAGCTGCAGGACATCATCGCCATCCTCGGCATGGAGGAACTGTCCGAGGAAGACAAGCTGGTCGTGGCGCGCGCCCGCAAGCTGCAGCGCTTCCTGTCGCAGCCGTTCACCGTGGCCGAGGCCTTCACCGGCCGGCCCGGCCGTTACGTCTCCCTGAAGGATACCGTCCGGGGCTTCAAGGAAATCCTTGAAGGTAAGCACGACGGCCTGCCCGAGGACGCCTTCTACATGGTCGGCACGATCGAGGAAGCGGTGGAGAAGGGCAAGCAGATCCTCTCCGCCTAGGCTAGGTGCCGTTTTAAGTAAGGGGTCAGGCCCTTTACTTAAAAATGATGCGCCCCCCGCGGGGAAACGGAAACGAGGGGAGTGCCTGATAACATGGCAGAAAAAACACAAAAGCTGACAGTGGTCACCCCGGCGCGGATCGTCTACACCGACGACGTGCGGATGGTGCACGCCGTCGGCACCGACGGTGACCTGGGTGTCCTGCCCGAGCACGCCCCGCTGATCACCAGCCTTAAGATCAGTATCCTCCGTGTACAGAAGGAAGGCAAGTGGACGAAGCTGGCGGTGAGCGGCGGCTTCATGGAGGTCAAGGACTCGAACGCGGTTATCCTGGCCAACGCCGCTGAGCTGGCCGAGGAGATCGACGTCGCCCGCGCGCAGCGGGCCAAGGAGCGGGCCGAGCAGCGGCTCGCCTCCAAGAGCCCCGAGATCGACATCGCGCGCGCCGAGGCCGCCCTGGCCCGGGCCCTGGCCCGGCTCAAAGCGGCCCAGCCCGACTCCATGCACTAGGGGTGCACTAGGGGTCAGGCCCCCAACTTATATCTTGACTCAAAAAAGGGTGCAAATCCCGTACAGGGCTAGGGGCGGACCTCCGTGTCCGCCCTGTTTCTTTTTTTAAGTAAGGGGTCAGGCCCCTTACTTAAAAAAGTACAACCTAACTCTTGCCGGCATTGCCCCAATCTTCTATAATACTTCCAACCGGATGGTATACCGTATACCAAAGAGGTGAAGGTAGAATGCCCCACACGGTGTCCCTGAGACCCATTGAAACCGAACTGGAATCGCACATCCGTGACAAGGTTCACAGGAAGCTGCGCGAGGCCATCCTGAAAGGCGAACTCCAGGCGGGCGAACGCCTGATAGAACGCAGGCTGGCGGAACAGCTCGGCGTCAGCCGGACCCCCGTCCGCGAGGCCCTGCGCCTCCTGGAGCAGGAAGGCCTGGTATCCCATCTGCCTCGCGTTGGCGCGTTGGTGACCCAGGTAAACGACATGGAGGTCTACGAGGTATACCGCATCCGCGAGGTCCTGGAGGGCCTCGCCGCCCGCATGGCCGCCGAGAAGATCGAAGCTGAGCAACTGGCCCGCTTGTTCGAACTCCTGCGTTCCACCGAGGAGACGGCCTCCCACGGCGACCTGGACGCTATGGAAAGGGCCCACCGCGAGTTCAACGACACCATCTACCGGGCGGCCGGGAGCCCGCGCCTGTATGCCATGATCAACTCCCTGGTGGACTGCATCGCCCGCTACGCCAGGGCGGGGTGGCACTTCCAGCCGGGACGCGTCGCCGAGGCCACGCGGGAGCACCGCCGGCTGGCGGATGCCATCCGTCTCCGCGACGGCGACCTGGCCGAGCGGGTAGCCCGGGAGCACATCAACAACTCCCGGCACGCCTACTTCAAAAGGATGGCGGACCGTCCGGAAGAAGCGTATTGATTCCCGCCGCATAAACAGAACCTGAACGCCCAAAACGCGATACTTCGGAGAGGAGAGTCTAACAGTGTCGCCAACGGATGTCGCCCTCATCCTGGTCACGGGCATTGTCTGCGGGTTTGTCAACATCGTCGGGGGCGGGGGCTCCCTGATCTCGATGCCCGTGCTGATTTTCCTGGGCCTGCCCTCGGCCGTGGCCAACGGCACCAACCGCGTGGCCCTGATGGTCCAGAGCCTGGTGGCCATCGGGTACTTCCGCCGGAAAGGCTTCTTCTACCCCAAGCTGAGCGTCATGCTCGGCATTCCCGCCGTCCTGGGCTCCATCGCCGGGGCAAGGTTCGCCATCTCCCTTTCCGACGAGATGTTCAACAAGGTCCTGGCCATCGTCATGTTGACGGTGATGGTCCTCATCATCTGGCGCCCCGAGAAGAGATTCCTGCAGCAGGAGCGCGAGGACTTCAGCCGCCTGCGCCTCGCCGCCGCGGCCCTGGTCTTCTTCGGCGTCGGTTTCTACGGGGGGTTCATCCAGGCCGGCGTGGGGTTCATCATCATCGCCGCCCTGGCCCTCATCACCGGCTTGTCGCTGGTCAAGATCAACAGCCTGAAGGTCCTGATCACCCTCATCTACATGACCTCATCGCTCCTGGTCTTCGTCCTCAGCGGCAAGGTCGACTGGCTGCTGGGCTTCGCCCTGGCCGCGGGCAACGCCGTGGGCGCCTACCTGGGCAGCGCCTTCTCCGTGCACAAGGGCGACAGATGGATCCGCGCGTTCCTCGTCGTCTCCGTGGTCCTGATGTCCGCCAGGCTGCTCAACGTCCACAAACTGCTGGGCCTGTAGCCGCTGAAAGCCCCGTTTCTCTCCTGTTGAAAAAAACCGTCCCCCAAAGGCCCACCCAAAATGTGGCTTCTCCTCCGAATAAGTCGTATAAAAGAACTCTCGTCAAGTAAGGAGGAGATAGCATGAATCGATTGTGGGTAGCGGCAATGGCAACGGCGTTTGTCCTTGTTTCCGCTTTTCCCGCGCTGGCAATCCAGGGCGAGTCGCCCGCCGGAAAAGGCAACGGAGTCATGCTGCAAGACCAGCAGCGCCTGCAGTTGCAGGATCAGACCTGCCTGAGCGGCGACGCCGCGCAGGCGCAGACCAGGACGATGCTGCAGACTGAGCAGCGGGCCACGCAGGGCAAGGGCGCCGGGTGCCGGCTGGTGGTCAACAACCGTGAGTGCGTCTTCGGTGATGTGCAGCCCCTCGTGAAGTCCGGCCGCGTACTGGTCCCGGTGCGGGCGGTCACCGAAGCCCTCGGGGCCACGGTGCAGTGGAACCAGCAGACCCGGACGGCGACCATCTCCACGGGTGACAAAATGCTGACGCTGAGGCTTGAAGAGAGGATCGCCCTGGTCAACGGCAAGGAGATCACCCTTGACGTTCCCGCGAAGTCGGAGCGGGGGCGGGTGGTTGTTCCCCTCCGCTTCATCGCCCAGGCCCTCGGGTATAACGTCGGTTACGATATTGCTACAGGAACGGTCACGGTGGAATCGCCCCAACCCACAGAAGTTAATTAACGGTCAGTCACCGAATTGACTAAACCTGCCACAGCCGACCGGTAACTCCCATACCCCATCCGGCCCCGTGCATCGGGGCTTTCTTCTTTAACCCCCTCATCTTTTAAGTAAAGGGCCCGACCCCCGTTTAGCCCATGGAAGCCATGGGAAAAATATGCATAGAAGCCAACCGCTTCGCATAGCCATGGGACAACGGTGAGGGAGGGGTGACGTGTGCGCCGGCTTATCCTGGGACTGATCATCATTCTGGGGGTGCTCTGGCTGGCCTACCCGGACGGCCAGCGGCAGGCCTACCAGGACCTCGCCCGGGACGTCCGGCCGGAACCGAAGCCCCACGTCGCCGACAAGGTCCGCGTCTACCTGCACGGGGAAGACCGCGTGGTCACCCTCTCCATGGAGGAGTACCTTGCCGGCGTGGTGGCCGCCGAGATGCCGGCCGACTTCCCGCCCGAGGCCCTCAAGGCGCAGGCCGTCTGCGCCCGCACCTACATCGTCAAGCGCCTGGCAGGCGGCGGCGCCGTCAACAACCCTCACCCCGGGTCCGACATCTGCGACGACCCGCGCCACGGCCAGGCCTGGCTCTCCCGCGACCAGCTCAAGGCCCGCTGGGGAATGCTGGAGTACTACCGCCACTACTACAAGATCCGTAAGGCCGTGGATGAGACCCGGGGCGTGGTCATCACCTACCAGGGGCAACTCATCGACCCCGTCTACCACTCGTCCTGCGGCGGCCGTACCGAGAGCGCCGAGGACGTCTGGCAGGTCGACGCCCCCTATCTCCGGAGCGTCGAGTGCCCCTACGACCGCGACCCGCACCCCAACGAGCGCAAGACCTACACCCTGGCCGAAGTGGACGCCGCCCTCGGCACCGACCTGCGCGTCTTGCCGGCCGCCGGCGGGCGCCCCCCGGTCCACGTCCTGGAGACCACCTCCACCGGCCGGCCCAAGGTGCTCGCCGTCGGCAGCGAGCGCGTCTCGGCCACCGCTGTCCGCGACCGCCTCGACCTGCGCTCAACCAACTTCAAGATCGAGTACGCCGACGGCGAGCTGACCTTCGTCACCCGCGGCTACGGCCACGGCGTGGGCCTGTGCCAGTACGGGGCGGCCGGCCTGGCCGAGCACGGCCGCGACTACCGCACCATCCTGCGCCACTACTACCGGGGCATAGAACTCGCCAAACTCCCCTAAGTTTTAAGTAAGGGGCCTGGCCCCTTACTTAAAAGCGGTGCCGCAGGTAACGCCAGGGGGCAAAAAACTGCCACATGCGGTGCCTTTTTCTATTTGTGGGCCAAGCATCAGCCCTCCCGCCCGCGCATATAAATCAGCAAATGCCTGGACCGGGAGGTAGGGGGATGCAGGAGTACATTCAGAAACGGGTACTCGACGTCTGCAACTATATCCTGGAAACCAACGCCACGGTCCGCCAGGCCGCGGTCGTTTTCAAAGTCAGCAAGAGTACGGTCCACAAGGATATGACCGAGCGGCTCCCCTCACTCAACAAAAAGCTCGCCCAGAAGATCCGCATGGTCCTCGAATTCAACAAGGCCGAGCGCCACCTCCGCGGCGGCGAGGCCACCCGCCGTAAATATAAAGAAAACGGGTAAAATCCTGGCGGCTGTAGAGGAATACCCCCGAATCGTGTAGAATATACCTGGTTGATAAAACTCTGCCTGGCTAGAGGCAGGCGTGACCGCGCCGGTCCCACGGGGCACCCCTCCCTCCCGGGACAAGCCCTCGGCCTGTAAGCGGAAGACGGAGGGTTAACCGTGTTCAACTGGGCCCCCGACATCGGCATCGACCTCGGTACCGCGACGGTGCTCGTCTACGTCAAGGGCAAGGGCATCGTCCTGCGGGAGCCCTCGGTGGTGGCCATCAACAAGGACTCCGGACAGATCATCGCCGTCGGCCAGGAGGCCCGGCGGATGCTCGGCCGCACCCCGGGCAACATTGTCGCCACCCGCCCCCTGCGCGACGGCGTCATCGCTGATTTCGACGTCACCGAAAGGATGCTCCGCTACTTCATCAATAAAGCCGGCTGCCGCCGTATGTTCCTCCGCCCGCGGGTCATGATCTGCATCCCGGCGGAGGTCACCGGCGTCGAAGAGCGCGCCGTGCGCCAGGCCGCCCTGCAGGCCGGCGCCCGACAGGCGCACGTCATCGAGGAGCCCATGGCCGCCGCCCTCGGGGCCGGGGTGGACGTCTCCCAGGCCAGCGGGTCCATGATCGTCGACATCGGCGGCGGCACCACCGATGTCGCCGTCATCTCCCTCGGCGGTATCGTCGCCGCGACTTCGATTAAGGTCGGCGGGGACAAGTTCGACGAGGCCATCGTCCGCTACGCCCGCCGGGAGTTCAGCCTCATGATCGGCGAGCGTTCGGCCGAGGAGCTCAAGATCGATGTCGGTACCGCCTACCCGTCCCGCACCGAGGATCGCCGGATGCCGGTCCGGGGCCGCGACGTCGTCAGCGGGCTGCCGAAGGCGGTTGAGGTCAGCTCCCGCCAGATCTGGGAGGCCATCCAGGAGCCCCTGCTGGCCGTCGTGGCCGCCGTCAAGGAGGTCCTGGAGAAGACCCCGCCGGAACTGGCCGCCGACCTGGTCCACAAGGGGATCATCATGACCGGCGGCGGTTCCCTGCTCAACGGACTCGACAACCTAATCAGCGAGGAGACAGGCCTGCCGGCCATGCTCGCCGACGACCCCGTCTCCTGCGTCGCCCTGGGCACCGGCCGCGCCCTGTCAATGATCGGCGTCCTGCCCGGCTCCCCCAAGCAGCCGAACATCTTCCGCCGCGTGGTCTAAAGATATAGGCTTCCTTAGAAAGGCAGGGGCCGACCTCCGCGTCGGCCCGTGATCCATAGCCCTACGCCAACGAAGGCTCCCCTTAGTATCATAGGGGCGGCCTCTGCGTCCGCCCGTAATCCGTATAAGTTTTAGGTATCGTGATACAGGGTGGGTAATCCGATGCAAGAAGCAGCCGGTAAGGCAATCGAGGATTATCGTCGACGGCGCTTCCTTGAGGAAGCGAACAGGGCCTACGCCGCCTTGCGAGAAGCCCCGGAAGCTTGGGATGCCGAGCTTCGGGAACGACGTGCCTGGGACAACGCCCTCGGTGACGGGTTGGATGAGCGGTGTACAGACCCGGGCACAGGCGGAGCTGTGCCCCTGCGATAACGAGAAGGCCGAATATAGAATCGTAGGGGCGGACCTCTGGTCCGCCCGTACTTTGTATCCTAGATTTGTAGTCCGAGGTGATTCTTTTGTACTTCCCCGCCAGAGGTCCCGCCAACACCGCCCAGACCCTGGAACTCGCCGTCCGGCGGGCGCGCGAACTGAACATCCCGCGCCTCGTGGTCGCCTCCTGCTCGGGCCGGACCGCTCTCGCCCTGGCCGACCTGGCCGGCGGCCTGGAGGTCGTCTGCGTCACCCACCAGGCGGGCTTCGCCAAGCCCGGCGAGGACGAAATGGGCGAGGCCGCCCGCCGCGCCCTTACCGAACGAGGCGTCAAGCTCCTGACCACTACCCACCTCATGGCCGGCCTCGACCGCGCCCTGCGCTTCAAGTTCGGCGGCGTCTACCCGGCCGAGATCATCGCCACCACCCTGCGCATGTTCGGCCAGGGGCTGAAGGTCTGCGTCGAGATCTGCGGCATGGCCTGCGACGCCGGGCTCGTCCCGCCCGGCGAGGACGTCGTCGCCGTCGGCGGCTCAGGCAGCGGCGCCGACACCGCGGCCGTCATCAGCCCGGCCCACTCCCAGCACTTCTTCGACACCCGCGTGCGGGAGATAGTCTGCAAGCCCCGCGACTTCTAGCTATACCGGCCGGCGTCCGTAAAAAGGCCCCGTCCCTTCACCCGGGACGGAGGCTTTCCCACCCTGCGGTCCTGCTCGACATTGAAGGCAACGCCTGCCACCTATTACACTTATTAGTTGTCCAACGTTTTTCCGCCACGTGATAAAATGGGGGCGAATACCTAAATTTGTCTGCTGCGCCCCTAACTTAAATGTCACATTTGCGTCCCCCGGCGGGTTTTACGATTAGGGTGGAAGAATGCGTCAGAACAGGAAGCTCATCCTCGCCCTCGGCGTAACAATACTGCTTCTCGCCGCCGCAAGCCTCGGCGGCCGCCTCTACCTGTCCTCCCGGCCGGACGCCCTGCCGGGCTCCCTCCGCGCCGCCCTCGGCCTGCCCGCCCCCGCGGACCAGGCCCGGGGCGGCGCTGGCAGCGCCGAAGACCTCCGCCTCTACCGCGTCCCCGCCCCGGCGGCCGCCGCCCGCGCCGCCCTAAGCAAAAAACTGGCCGCCCTCGGGGCCCGGCTCGGCGACCCCCTCGGCGACGGCACCTGTCTCGTCCGCGTCCCGGCGGCGCGGGAGCGGGACGCCGCGCGCCTCCTCGGCGCTGCGCTCGTCCCCCATGCCCCCGAGGACCGCCTCGACCCGTCACTGCGTTCAGCCGCCGCCCGGGAACCGGCGCCCGGCGCCCCGCAAAGCGGATCGCCGCCCCGCGACCCTTCGGCTCCGGCGTCCGGCGCCCGGCGTCCGGCGCCCTTATCCGTCAACGTCGTCGCCTTTGCCCCCGAGGACCGCCCCGCCCTGGCGCAGGCCGTCAAAGAGGCCGGCGGCGCCGTCCTCGCCGGCCTGGACGACGACGACGGGCGCATCCTGCGCGCGGAACTCCCGGCCGCCCGCCTGCGCGACATCGCGGCCTCGCCGCACGTCGTCTACATCGAGCCCTACGCCCCGGCCGCCCTGCTCAACGACCGCGCCGCCGACGTCGTCGGCGCCGCGCCCCTGGCCGTCGCCGGGTTCGCCGGCCGCCTCGGCCTGACCGGCGCCGGAGAGACCGTAGGCGTCGCCGACAGCGGCCTCGACCGCGGCTCCATGTCCGACCTGCCGCCCGACTTCGTCAATCCCCCGGGCGTGCGCCCGAAAGTCATCATGCTCCGCTCCCTGACCGGCGGCCATCCCGCCGACCGCGACGGCCACGGCACCCACGTCGCCGGCACCATCGCCGGCAACGGCGCCGCCTCCGGCGGGCGCTTCCGCGGCCTGGCCCCCGGCGCCGGCCTGTACGTGCAGGCCATCGCCGACCGCCAGGGGCAGCCGCAGCCGCCGCCGGACCTGGTGAGCCTCTTCCGCCCGGCCTACGAGGGCGGCGTCCGCGTCCACGTCAACGGCTGGGGCGCCGGCAAAAGCTACTATAACAGCAGCGCGTCCCAGGTCGACCGCTTCGTCTTCTGGTACCCCGACTTCCTGCCGGTCTTCGGCGCCGGCAACGAAGGCCCCGGGAGCGGCACCCTGACCGGCGAGGCCAACGCCAAGAACGCCCTGGTCGTCGGCGCCTCGTCCAACCCGCGCCCGCTCCTCAGTCCGGAGACCGCCGGCGCCTCCCGGGTGGCGTCCTTCTCCAGCCGCGGCCCGGCCGCCGACGGGCGCATACGGCCGGACCTCGTCGTCCCGGGCGCCGGCATCATCTCCAACCGCTCCCGTTTGGCGCCGGCCGAAGGCGGCGGGGACCCCGCCTACGTCGCCCGGCAGGGCACCAGCATGGCCGCCGCCGTGGCCGGCGGCGCCGCCGCCCTGCTCCGCGAGGAACTGAGGAAGGGCTTCGGCCTGAAGTCCCCCTCGGCCGCCCTGGTCAAGGCCGTCCTTGTCAACGGCGCCCGCCCCCTGACCGGCGACACCGCCGCCGAGGGCTTCGGCCGGCTCGACCTGGCCTCCGCCGTGCTGGCCCTGGAGGAGCGTTCCTTCCTCTTTGAAGAACCCCGCCGCGGTATCGGCGAGGGCGGTGAGCTGACCTACACCTACGAGGTGGAGAGCCCCGGCCAGCCGCTCTGCGTCACCCTGGCCTGGACCGATCCCCCGGCGGCGCCCGGGGCGGCGCGCGCCCTGGTCAACGACCTGGATCTCATCGTCACCGGCCCGGGGGGGAGAACCTGGCGCGGCAACGACACCGAAAACCGCGGCCGCCGGGACGACGTCAACAACGTCGAGCGTGTGCGGATCGAACGCCCCGCGCCCGGCACCTACAAGATCACCGTCCGCGGGGCGCGCGTCACCGAGCCCGCCGTCTACGCCCCCGCGGCGGCCCAGGACTTCGCCCTGGTCTACGGCCAATTGCCGTCCCGCGGCGTCCTCTCCGCCCGCGCGGCGAATGGACGGGCCCTGCTCAGTGACGGCACGCCCCTCAGCCTGGCCGGCGCGCCGCCGGCCGTGGCCGCCGACGGTCGCCTGCTCTCCGGTTCCCGCGGCCTTCCCGCCGGGGCCGACGTCTACTACCTGGGCTCCGCCGAAAACCCCCGCGCCGTGCGCGCCGCCTACCGCACCTGGCGGGAGAACGGCGTCCGCCGCCTGGGCGGCGGCGAAGACGGCGGCGTCATCCTGGCCTCCCTCCGCGCCGAGCTGCGCGAGGGCGGCCGGCGCATCGACCCCGGGGCGGGCCCGCCCCTCGTCAACGGCGCGCCGGCCGCGCCGGCGCGGCTCCTCGACGGGGCCGAGGTCACCGCGGTGATCAACCCGTCCGCCCAGACCCTCTGGGAGGTCTCGGCCTCCTACCGCACCGCCGAGGGCATCCTGGCCGCCCATACCGGCCCGGGCGGCGAACTCCGGCTCCTCGACGGGCAGCGCTACCCCCTGGCCGCCGACGCCGACCTGGCCTTCGTCGACCGCATCGTCAACGGGAGCTGGGCCGACCTCCCCTTCGGCGCCACCGCGACGGACGACCTCGACGCGCTGCTGCCGGGCATGGCCGTCAGCCTGGTCATCGCCCCCTCCACCGGGAAGGTGGAGCGGGTGGTCGTCAGCCGCCACCTGGCCCTCGGCGCCCTGCGCGCGGTCTCCCCCGGCGACGGCGCCCTGACCCTGGAGACCGGCGCCGCCTTCCGCCTTTTCCCCGGCGCGCCGGTGCGGCGGGACGGGCAGGCGGCCGGCCTGGCGGACCTGGCTCCGGGCGACCGCGTGCAGGGCGTGCTCCTGCCCGGCGACGACGCCGTCCTCGCCCTGGAGGCCTTCTCCCGCGTCCTCTACGGACAGGTCCTGTACGTCAGCGAGGGCCGGGGCACCCTTTACCTCAACGATGTCCACGGCGGCTTCCACCGCTTCGACCTCACGCCCCGGACCGCCGTCTTCCGCTGGGGCTTCGCCGCCGGTGCCGGCGCCCTCTCGTCCGGGCAATGGGTGCGCCTCACCCTCGACCCCCGGACCTCGGAGGTGGAGCGCATCGACGTCGCCGAGACCGCCGGGGAGGGGGAGGGCCGCGTCGCCGCCTACGACGGGGAGACCCTGCGCCTCGAGCTGGAAGACGGCCGGACCGTGCAGCTCTCCCCGCGCTCCCGCGTCACCAAGGACGGCTATCCGGTCCTACCGCGGGACCTCCAGCCCGCGGAGGAGGTCCGCTTTACCGAACTCGTCGGCCTGCCGTCCACCGGCCCGGTGGCGGCCGCCGTCGCCGCGCGCAGCCTGCCCGGCACCGCCCCGCCGAAGCTCTCCGCCCGCGGCCTGCCGATGCTCGACTACCTGTTCCTCGACGGCCGTACCGACGCCGACCGTGTCTACCTCTACCGTGAGGACGGCAGCCGGCAGACGCTGCAGGTCAAGGACGGGCGCTTCATCGCCCCCGTCAGCCGGCTGGCCGGAGAGAACGCCCTGCGCCTCGTCGCCGTCGACGGCCGCACCGGCGGCGTGGCCGCGGTGACGGTACCATTCCCCCTGAGCATCAGCGAGCCCGCGCGCGACGCCGGCGACGTTGCCGCCTCCTGGGCCGCCGACGCCATCCGCGAGGCCCGCTCGCGCGGCCTGATGGCCGGCTACCCCGACGGCCGCTTCCGCCCGGACGCGGCCGTCAACCGTGCCGAGTTAACGGCCGTCCTGGCGCGCCTGCTGGGCCTGCATCCCGATCCGGACGCCGTCCCGTCCTTCGCCGACGCCGACCGCATCCCGGCCTGGGTTCGCCCCGCCGTGGCCGAGACCGTGGAGCGCGGCGTGGTCAGCGGCTTCCCCGACGGCACCTTCCGCGCCTCCGCGCCGGTCACCCGCGCCGAGGCCGCCGCCCTGCTGGTCGCCGCCCTGGACGACATGGCGCTGCTCCCGGCCGAGACCGGTGACCCGTTGCCCGCGCCGCCGTACCGCGACTGGGACGCCGTCCCGGAATGGGCGCGCCCGGCGGTGGCCCGCGCCTACGCCGCCGGCATCCTCACCGGCCGCGAAGGCGGCGTCTTCATGCCCGCCGCCCGCCTGACCCGCGCCGAGGTCGCCGTCATCCTCGGCCGCATCAACGTCCCGTTAGAATCATAGGGGGCGTTAAGTAAGGGGTCAGGCCCTTTACTTAAAAAACCGGCCTTGACAACATTGAGCCCCCGGCGACCCTCCGTTCATCCATCGAGGACTTTTTTTGCCCGTCTGGATGCGGCCATCCCAAAAATCACCTTTGCAACATCCTCCGACATACGCTAGATTATTAACTGAGTTAACCTTTCACGGCTAAAAATGGTCGACCCCCGCGGCCCGGGGAAACCCTCCGGGCGTTTCGCGCGTCATTATAGAGAGAAGTTCTCAAATTTCACTCCCGGGGCCGGAACATTTAACCAGGCATTCGTGTCTAAAGGGTAAACCGGCAGCCGGAGAAGTGGAGGCCCACCCTCCCTTGGACAGAGTCAGGCTGCTCGTGCAAAAATCGCAGGACGGGGACACCGGCGCCTTCGAGGAACTGGTGACTCTCTACCAGGACCGGGTCTACGCCCTGAGCTACCGGCTCACCGGCAACGGCGCCGACGCCCAGGACCTGGCGCAGGAGACGTTTGTCAAGGCCTATACGGGCCTCAAGGGTTTCCGCAACCAGGCCGACTTCGGTACCTGGCTGCACCGCATCACCGTCAACCTCTGGATCAACGCCCGTCGCCGGGAGCGGCCGTCCGTCTCGCTGGACGCGCCGGTCCAGACCGCGGACGGCGAGGTACAGCGCGTGGTGGCGGCGACCGCCGAGGAAGACCCGGCGGAACTGGCCGAGCGGGCCGAGTTCCGGCAGGCCGTACAGGCCGCCCTGCGGGACCTGTCCCGCGAACACCGGGCGGTCCTGGTGTTGCGCGAGATGCAGGGCTACAACTACGACGAGATCGCGCGGGTGATGGACTGCTCCCTGGGCACCGTGAAATCGCGTTTGAACCGGGCCCGCCAGGCCCTGAAAGACAAACTGGCACATATGCTGACAACAAAAACTTAATCCAGAAGCACATTCACGGGGACCGGCGAAACGGCCTCCGGAAGCCGGAGTGGTTACCGATGAGAGACTGCGCGAAGGTCGCACAACTTTTCTCCCCCTACCTAGACGGGGAACTGGCCGCAAACGAGGCCGCCCGGGTGCGCGAGCACTGCGCGGCCTGCGCCTCCTGCCGCGCCGCGCTGGCCGAGTGGGATGCCGCCGCGCTGGCCCTGCGTGACACCGGGCCCGCCCCGGTGGCGCCCGCCGGGTTCGCCTCCGGGGTCATGGCCCGCATCGCCGCCGAAAAGCCGGCGCGCCGCGCCTGGTGGCCGGTTGGCTGGACCAAGGGCCTGGCCGCGGCCGCCGCGGCCGCCATGATCTTCGCCGGTTCCTGGGGCCTGTGGGGCGGCCAGCTTGGATCCCGCGTCCCGGTGGCCCATAACGACCCGGGCCGGAACGGCCCGGCGGTCCCGCACGTCGTCAGCCCCGACAACCCGGCCCCGGATAACCCGGATGTCACCGCGCCGGGACCGGGCCCCGCGCCGGACAGCAGCACCCCCGGCGCGACGGGTGACGCCGACACCGTAAAGCCGAATGGGCGAACCAGCTCACCCGGTGACAACGCCCAACCCCGTGATACGGCGGCCGTCTTCACAAGCAAGCCGCGGGCCGTCACCACCACCCTGCTGAAGGTGCGCGTCGCCGACCCCGCCGCCGCCCGGGAAGAGGCCCTCGCCCTGGCGAAGGAGGCCGGCGCCGCCTGCCGCGACAGCGCGGACGTCCTGGAGATCACCGCCCCGGCCGCCAAAGCCCCGGCCCTCGCCGACCGCCTGGCCGCGCTGGGCAGCGCCGAGGTGCGCGAGACCGACAGGCGGGACATCACCGCCGACTTCACCGCCGCCCTGGAGCGCTACCAGGCCCTTGAAGCCCAACTCGCGGGGACGGAAGACCCCGAGCAGCGGGCCCAGATCGAGGCCACCATGGCCTCCCTGGAAAAGCAACTCAAAGACTGGGACGTTAAGTCCAGCCTCCACGTCATCACCCTCTGGCTGGCGGAGTAAGTAGAAGCTTAATTCCGAACTGCTTAAAGTGGCGGTCGAAGGAGAAGGCGTATTCCAGTTGCATGCGTTCCATTACCGCAAAAGTTGTTGCATCGGTATACGAGAATTCTTTATCCGTAAAGGTGAGGATGATCGCCCGGGCACGGTCTTCATCGACAGCGGAAACCCGTTCGACCGGCCAACGCAGGCTTTGGAGCCAGGAGCGGGCCAGGTCGGCGCCCAAACGGGCGAGGATAAGCGCATGTGTTTCAGCGACAATATAATTTGTCAGTAAAACGCCTTCCTTTTTCTTGGCCAGGCGCTGCAATATGCGGACCGCCTGCCGGTGGTTATTGTCGGACCGGTCCAGGAGCGCAAAGACCGCACTCGTATCGACCATTACGGCCGCCAACGATTGATTTCCTCCTCCGCCAGGTAGCGGTCGTGGTTCTCAGCGACGTTTCCCAACCCGCTTTCACCAATGCCGATAAGCTTCCATATGGGGTCGTTCTCGTCCAACGGACGAACCGGCTCCAGCTTCTGCAGGCGGATGGCGTTTCCTTCCACCGTTACTACCAGCTTATCTCCGTCTTTGAGGTTCAGTTGCCGGCGAATACTGACGGGGAGGGTCATCTGGCCCTTCGACGTCAGGCGCACGATTCCGTAACTCATAATTCCTCTCCTTACTCCAGGTAAGAATTCCTTACCACGAGTATAACCACTCGGGTGCCTTCCGTCAATCTGCAAAACCAGGCTGGGTTTGGCCTTATAAACAGCCCCCGAGATAAATGTAGGGTATCCCCAGGTCCTTTTTGGCAAATGCCGAGTCATTGCCGACCATGGCGCACCCGTGAACGGCGGCGGTGGCGATGAGGATGGCGTCGGGTACTCTCAGATTGGTGGCGGCGCGGACCTCAGCCGCCCTGGCGGCGATCTCCCGGGTCACATCCAGCACTTCCAGGTTGGGAAAGTAATCGAGAAACAGGTCAATCTTCCCCCGGAGTTCAAGATTCTTATCCCTGATCGGCTTGACCAGCAACTCCGTAATCGTGATCACCGAGAGATAACCCTTCATCTCACCGGCCTCAACCAGGCCGAAAAGCTTTTCCATCGCCTTCCCGAAAAAGGCCGTGCCTTCCAGCAAATAGATGACCACATTGGTATCGGCCAGCACCTTCCGATGACTCCCAACGGCGTTCAGGAAGCTGTCTAATCCCACGTTTCCCGTTCCTTTCGCACATACTCGTCGATTTCCCCGGGGGTACGGCCGTAGGCGCCTCTTGCCGAGCCTTTGAGAAAACCGGCGAAGTCCTTCGGGAGCCGGGTGAAGGTAATCTGGTCACCCTTTCTTTCGATAACCAACCGGTCACCGGCCTGCAGGCCCAGTTCACGGCATAATTTCGCGGGAAGGGTAAGCTGACGCTTGCTGGACAACTTTACGATAGCCATATTGCTTTACCTCCCACATATAGTCTTTACTTTATTGTAGGTTTCCTTACTAACCCCGTCAATAAAAATCGGCCCTCCATAGAATAACCCCGTCCCTTTCACGGGACGGGGTCTCTTAATCCCGCCGCACCCACGCCTCGTACCCCAGCGACTCCAGCTCCGCCGCCACCGCGGCCGCCGCCTCGGGCCGCTCGTAGGCCCCGACCTGCACCCGGTAGACCACCGCCGTCCGCTCCGCGCCGGCCTCCTCCCGACCACCGTCGTCCGACGCCTGACGCCCGACGCCAGACGACTGACGACCGTCCAGTTCCCGCCGCAGCGCCGCCATATCGGTGTGCCGCCCCGGGCAGGCCGTGGCCGCGCCGGGCACCTCCCCGTGCCCCAGGACGTTCGTCACCGGGACGCGGTGCTCGGCCGCCAGACGGCGCACCAGCCCTACCAGCGACTCCCACTGCGCCGGCGTCGGCGGGTGGTTCTCCATATTGCCGATAAGGCAGATACCCAGGGCCTTCCGGTTCATATTGCCGGCCACGCAGTGCGCGCCGCGCATCGTCGGGGGCCGCCCGTTGACCACCCGGCCGTCCCGCTCGATCAGGTAGTGGTAGCCCACGTCGCGCCAGCCCAGGCTTTTGTGGTAGGCGCGGATCCGCGCGGCATTGGCCTCCTCGGCCCCCGAGTGGTGGACCAGGATGTGCGTCCACGGCACCCTACACCACCTCCCGCGCCCCGCCGCACAGGGCTGCCTCGTGGAAGGCGCGGGGGCGCAGTTCCGCCTGCGCCCGCAGTACACCGGCGGCCGGACCGTCGTTCGCCCCTGTTTCCGCCTCCGGACCGCCGGCATACAGAACCGGCCCCGGCCCCGGCGCCTCGTCATCATCCCGACCCCCGGCGCCCGACGCCTGACGACCGTCCAGCACCAGCGGCCACCCCGCCGTCCCGGCCGCCGGGACACTTCCCGTCCCCCCGCCGGGCGGCTCCTCCGGCCGGCACCCGCACTGCCGCTCGATCACCGCCGTCAGCACCGCCACCGAGCGGTCCAGGCTGCGGATCAGCGGCTCCAGCCGCACCAGCAGGTAGCCCGCCACGACCATCGGAAAGCCGATGCGGACGTATCTTCTATAGGCGGAGATGCCTGTCTTTTCTGACAAGCACCAAACCTCCTCATAACCGAATTCCAACTACAGTAGGCTTCACAGTAATTTACCGCGTGATAAAAACACGCGGTTTTCTCTTGTCTTATGTCTTATAAGGAGTGAGTGAAAAAATGAAGAAGAAAGCGATGGCCAGAGACGGTGCAATAGCGTGTGACATTGAAAAGATGGCGGCCTCAATACCCATTGAGGTTAGGGCTCTTGAAAAGGGGTCCGGCGTGTTTTACCGTGGAAGACTGGTTCTGACGGCCAAAAAGAAGGCCTGGGCCGATCAGTACGCGGAAGCCAACAAGATGTCTCTCGGCAGAGTATTCAGCAGTTCTCCTGAAGAGGTTTGAAAAAGGATGGCGACTAAGATGGATGAACTGGAAGTTCTGCGCCGCTTCGAAGTGCCGCGCAAGATTCTGGAGATGGCGAAGATGTTTCCGGGTGTGGTTGATAGGGCAACTCGAATTGCTCGCGTGGTGGGCCTAAAGTACCCGGACAACACCGTCTTTGAAATGGCCGTAATCGAAGAGGCGGCTAAGGCTGGGCACATACCAAAGTGCTATCGCTATGAACTCCGTTGGGATGAGGCCGGCTTGGCAGGCGACTGTAAGGACTGGGGCCTGCCGATGCTGAATCCCGGTGAGTCCTGGAGTCATACTCGGTGCCCAGTCATGCTGTGCTGTGTGCATTGTGCTCAGAGGTGTCCTCGCTTCTTCGAGGCCTGCACGAAGCGATGCCTGGTGTACCAACGGTGGGCTGATCGAAGAGCCAAAAGTGCTTTTGATGGGCCAGCCACGTTTAGGCCGGTCAAATGCCACAGGAGGGTGCCATGACTACCGAAGTACTAAAGGAGCTGATCATCCACTCGCTTGAGCATCAGGGCTTCATTATCGACGGTCACCGTATCCTCCTGCCGCCCCAGCTCGATAAGCAGGGGATACGCAGACTTCACGCTGCAGCGGTGGCCCACCGCGTGGACCGTGCTCGCCGAGCGTTGAAGCGCCACGAGGACCACCTGCTCCAGCGGATTGCAGCCGGGGCAGATGTCGTACCGGAGCGCATTTCCCCTCGCCTGGTAGAAGTGCAGGCAGGGACGGATGACGAACTCCTCTTCCGGTATGCATCGCTCCACTGGAGCATCCCGGTTTCGTCGGGGTACGGGCGGCGGCTCCGTTTCCTTGTTGTCGACGAGCAGAATGACAAGTTGATCGGACTTATTGGCCTGGGTGACCCAGTCTTCGCCTTGGGCGCGCGGGACAGGTGGATCGGCTGGGATGCCGAGGCGCGAAAAGAGCGCCTGCACCACGTGATGGATGCCTTTGTCCTCGGCGCTGTTCCGCCGTACTCGTTTCTGCTTTGCGGCAAACTGGTGGCCATGCTGGTGGCCAGCAATGAGATCAAAAAGGCTTTCATGCGCAAGTACTCCAAGAAGCGCTTATCGTTCATTCGGGGCCGACCCCTGGACGCGCGGCTCGTTCTCGTGACGACCACCTCGGCCCTGGGCCGGTCGTCCCTTTACAACCGGGTGACCTATGATGGCCGCTTGCTCTACCACAGCGTAGGCTTTACCCGCGGCTCCGGGGAATTCCACTTCTCCAACGGTCTGTATAGGGCCATCTCCGACTACGCCATGCAGTTCTGTCAGCCCACGGCCAAGAACGAAAAGTGGGGGAACGGCTTCCGAAACCGCCGCGAGATTGTCAAGAAATGCCTGGTGGACCTCGGCCTATCCCAAGACTTACTCTACCACGGCATCCGCCGCGAGGTTTTCGTCGTTCCCCTGGCCCACAACGCGCGGGAGTTCCTCCAGGGGAAGCACTCCAAGGTCCGCTGGCTCGATCAGTCTGTGGAGGACCTTTTCCGCTCGTTCCGCAAACGCTGGCTCCTGCTCCGGGCCGAACGCAACCAGCGCTATCGAGACTTCAACCCGGAGTCCTGGCGCCTCTGGGGACGGAAGGCGGGAGAGGTCCTGCAGAGCAGCGGGAGAGGAGAGGATTTGTGATGGCGAGTAAGGAGCGAGCAGGAGTGAGGCGGCATGAGATGCTGTTGGTACAAGAAGAGTTAGGTTGTAAACGTGACGGAGTGTTGTGTAGGTAGGCTCATGTTCGCGCGTTTCATAAGCTGAGGCCGTGGTGCGTGATTAGACGGTATAAGGATGATATTGACAGTAATGGACAGTGCTTGCGGTATGAGCGGGGATTTCGGTTGCGGTATGTCCGGTGCAGGGGAACCGACGGGTAGTATACAAAATGCTCCTTTTGTGTACGCCTTACCGCAAGAACGGCGCAAAAGGCCGGGCAAAGCAGGATGCTAAGCCCGGTTTTTTAGTTCGCAAAAGGTGAAGGGAGATTGCGAAAAGGAGGGAAAGGAGTCTTGGGAATGTGGTGGATGATCGCGGAGTGGCAGCAGGCGGACTTCGTGGACTGCAACGGGTGTAACCGAGTGACCAGGGTTTTGGTGCCGCTGACGGGTAGCCGGGATGAGGCCGAGATGCGAGCGGAGTTGGAGCGGCGACGGGCCGCCGGCCGTCCGGTGGTGCTTCTCACGCCGGAGCAGATGGGGGACGCCGATGCAGATGTTTTCTCGCTGCCGCGCCTCGAAGAAGGGATGTGATCGGTGTTCGCCGCGAAGGATGTGACCCGTTTTGCAGACTACCTGCTGGGCCGGGGGCTTTCCCTGGGCACGGTAGACATCTACGTGGGGCACGTGCGCCGGTTCCTGTCCTGGGTTGAGGGGACCTACGGTGATTGCGACCTGACTGTGGTCACGCCCTTGGACGTGGCCGACTATCGGCGCCACCTGCAGGACCGGAACAGGAAGCCATCCACGGTAAACAACGCCCTCGACGCCATCGGGGCTTTTTTTTCCTGGGCCAGGGACACGGGCTTGGTCCAGGCCGACCCGACGGAAGGTGTGCGGCGGGCGCCCGAGGAAAGGAGTGCACCCAGGTGGCTGACCCGCCGGGAGGTAGGGGCCGTAGTGCGGGCGGCGCAGAAGTACGGGAGCAAGAGGGATCAGGCCCTGGTTACGCTTCTCCTGCACACCGGCCTGCGGGTGTCAGAGGCCGTGGCCCTGCGCGTGGAGGACGTAACGATCAGGGAGAGGAGCGGTCACGTCGTGGTCCGACGCGGCAAGGGCGATAAGTACCGGGAGGTCCCGCTGAACGCTACGGTGCGGCGCGTCCTGGCCGAATACGTGGCGGGGCTGGGTGGCGAATGGCTCTTCCCCGGAAGGGGCGGCCACATGACCAGGAGGGCAGCGGAGAAGATGCTGACCAGGCTGGGCCGGCTGGCGGGCCTGGAGGTGACGCCCCACCGGCTACGGCACACCTTCTGCAAGATGCTGGTGGACGCAGGGGAAAGCCTCGACCGCGTGGCGGCCCTGGCCGGGCACGGGAACCTGAATACCACGGCCAGGTACACCAGGCCGGGGATTGAGGACCTGGAGCGGGCAGTCGAGAAGCTGGCGTGGGAGTGACGCGGCGGCGGGATATAGCTGAGATGCCAGTCGGCGCGGCCCACGGAATAAGTGATATAACTGGGGGGTTGTAGATGGGTGGGCGTGGGCACGTAGCGGTTACGCTGCCGTTTGAGACATGTGGTGTCGGTGATGGTTATGCCTGCCCCGGTCCGGTTTTTTCAAGCAGTGGGGTGGCGTACGCAGGACCCGCGCCGGCCGTATACTTGACGGGAAGACGTGGAGCCAAATGCCTTTTGGCGGTCCTTGGACAGACCATTACCAAGCCCATCTATGACACCGGACCGGGCTTTTGCCCGGTCCGTCTTGTATTTTGACAGGAAGCCGCCACACGGGGGAGCGGTGGCGGTGGCGGAAGCAGCTCCCCGCCCGGGCAGGGTAACAGCCCGGGCTTCTTTTTTGGAACAACCTGCCCCAGGGAGGTGCCTGACATGACCGGACTGGCTGAACCCAGGAGCGTTCGCTTTGAAGAATTGAGTGTTGACGTGATATCCCCTAATCCGAACAACCCCCGGCGCAAGTTTGACGAAGACGCCCTCGCCGAACTGGCGGCGACCATCCGCCAGGTGGGGCTGATCCAGCCGGTGGTTGTCACCCCCGATGATACCGGCCGGTACCGACTGGTGGCGGGTGAGCGGCGATGGCGCGCTGCCCGGCTGGCTGGATGGACCACCATCCCGGCAATCGTCCGGATGTTTTCGAGCGAAGAAGAAGCCCAGGCCGCCCTCATCGAAAACTTGCAGCGCCGGGACCTGGATCCTTTGGAGGAGGCACAGGCCTTCAAGAAGCTCATTCAGGATCACGGATGGACGCAGGATCGGTTGGGGGAAAAACTGGGGTTTTCCCAAGCACATATCGCGAACCGTATCCGTCTGCTGGATCTGCCGGACGACGTGCGGGAGCACATCTCCACCGGGCGGCTTACGGCGGCCCACGGCCGTGCCTTGTTGTTTATCAAGGCGGCGCCAAAGTTTGTCCGGGAGATGGCCGACGAAGCGATACGGCAGAGTTGGTCCGTGCGTCAACTGGATGAATGGATAAGAGGCGCGCTCTACTTCGGACGCCGGCGTTTCTCCCGGCAGCTCTTCAAGGACGGGTGGGGTGGGGATCAGGGGGCAGAGTTCGACACGAGCGCATGCCGTGGCTGCGATGCCATGGTGGAGGCCAGCTACCACGATGATAAAAAAAGGCCCTACTGCATTAGGCCGAGTTGCTGGGAGAAGAAACAGGCCGAAGCCAAGAAGCAACAGCGGCTGGAACAATCGGAAAAGGCGAAGAGCGTCGCGGCCGGGGGCGGGATGAAGCATATCCGCGATCTGCCCACGGATAGCTACCGCCGCTTGAATCCGCCGCCGGCCGACGTGGAACTGAACAAATGCCGGGAGTGCGAAAAGCGACTTACCGTTCTTGACTACGGAGATGAGGCTGTTGATGTCTGCCTGGACCCCGGCTGCATCGAGGAACAGCAGGCTGCGGCGGCCCGGAACAGGGCGGCGGCTACCCGGGCGAAGACCGAGAAAGAGGTGCAAACGCTGTCTGACGCGGCGGCCGCGATCGGCGGGGATATGACGGAGTGCAACGACCTGATAGCTGCGGCGCGAACGGTCTGGGATACCGTAGAGCGGCCCACGTGGTTCGACCTCGCTACGCCGCTTCTTGAGAAGGAAAGCTTGTTACCCATTGATCTTCTGCTTCGTTACTTTGCCACTAAGAACGATGTCTGTAAGGACGCCACGAACATGCCCCCGCAGCTCGGCAACGTGCGGATTCTCATCCCGGACCAGGGCATAGAGTTTCGCGGATCCGAGGAGACAATGGGAAGTCAGAAGTACCCCGCATTGACAGTTGCCGAGGGCGAGGGGGCTCTCACTCTTCAGCACGATCACGGGTCGGTCAAGGACGTTGTGCCGACGATGCCGGTGTTTTATAAGGTGCAGGTCCGGCAAAGCGGGGGCCAGCGCTACCTGCGCCAACTGGTGGCCATCAAGACGGCGTCGCGGACCATCTTTGTGGTCGGGCACGCCGGCACGACGATGAGGAAAGAAATCTGGGCGCGCTGGCAACGCCTCATCGAGGCGCTGCCGCCAGCGGAGGCGGGACCATCTCCGGAGCTATCGGCCACGCCGGGTGAGGCGGCCGTGGAAGCGAGGGCTTACAAGCTGCCCGACGGCCAGGTGGTGTTCGTCCACGCGGGCCTGGGCGAATCGGGGTACGGCACCTTCTTCCGGTCCCTCAGGGGCGGGTTGCGCCGCGTGAAGTCACCCCAAATGCCGATGGTCCCTTCGCGCGAGGTTGCTCAGCAGAACCTCGACGCCTGGGCGATGGAGCACAACCTGCCGCCGGCGGAGGCACCGGCGGATGTTATTTCACGCGAAATGACCCGCGCGCAGTAAGGGGGGTGGCTGAGTGCGCTTACTGATCGTCTCATCGTCACCCGAGGTTCTGAGCAACTACCTGCGCAGCGCAGGGCACGAGACGAAGGACTGCATCTCGACCGACCTGGCGGCGCGGATGGCCGAGGGCTGGGCGGACGTGATCCTTTTCAATGCTGATGCTGTGCAGGTCCAGTCCGTCAGCCATATGGACGCCTTGAAGACCTTGGTGCCGCTGGCCCGCGTGGTCTTGCTCGCGGACAAGACCAGCGAGCTGGTACCTTACGCCGCGGCCCTGGGGGTGCGGGACTTCGTGTTCATGCCCGCGGCGCCGGCGGAGGTCCTGCATCGTGTGGAGAACCCGGCCCGGGCCGAAGAGGCTGCGGACGCCCTGCGGGGCCTTGCACTGCCACGGGTCGAGCCGGAGGCGCCGGACAGGAGGGAACGGAAGCCTGGGATCGCTGCGACACCCACCGAGCAGAAACCATCGAGGATTGCGGCGCACACCGAAGGCGTTTTCGGCAACCTATTCCGGAAGCGGCGCGGCAATGAAAGATCTGCCCAGCCGGTTGTCGAGGCGCCACCGGACATCGGATCGAGGGAACTGCCAGAGGACGGTGACGATGAACCCTGTACTGAGTCACAATTCCATTCTGTCCTTACGGTCTGGAACCCTTCGGGGGTATGCAAAACATGCACGGCGCTGAACCTGGCCGCGGCCGCGGCGCGGGGCGGATACGATGTCGCCCTGGTGAACCTGGACCTGGTGTGTCCCGAACTGGACATCTGGTTCGGGATTCAACAGACTACCGTGGAACGCCGGAAAGGAAACCTTACGCACGGCGTCGGGTTGATGACCTTCGGCGAGGCCCTGCCGGTAGAGGTAGTGCCGAAGATGCTTCAGGAGTACGGTTGGGGGATCAAGTACCTGCCCGCCGGCAACAAGCTGGGCAACATCGGCACACCGGATTTCGAGTTGGGCACCATCGAGAGAGCTATTGAGGCGGTTGCCGGCCGGGATGCTTCGCGGCCTGCCCTGACCATCCTCAACGCCGCCGCATGTTTTGAGTTGCCCTGTTCCTACGGCGCGCTCAAGGCCGCCGATGTGATCCTGATCCCCACCACTGATGCTCCCCAGGAAGCGGAGGTGGTAACACAGCAGATTTCGGAGCTTCGGCGGGTAGGGGTTGACAGTAAGATCATCGAGGTCCTGTGGACCCTGGGTAACGGGAAGAGAGAACCGGTCTGGCCGGGAATCGAGCGGATCGTTGTGCCAAGGGACGATGCCGGTTACCTGGCCGCCGCGGCACAGAGAAACCCATATGCCGCAACGGAGGACGGCCGGAGCCTATGGGAGAAGGTCCTTACGGGGATATAGAAAGTGGGTGATTCCGGGACTATGTCGCGCACGTCAAGCGGTCGGGATTTGGACTACATCCACCTGCAGTTGGCGGACACAACAATGCGCCTGCTTCGGGGGAAGGTAGTAACCAC
Organism: Thermoanaerobacterales bacterium; assembly: GCA_030019475.1. Lineage (NCBI taxonomy): Bacteria > Bacillati > Bacillota > Clostridia > Thermoanaerobacterales > Thermoanaerobacterales bacterium. The sequence goes on from JASEER010000006.1 coordinate 54,404, forward strand.
CTTTGGACGGCTTACCCATCGCTTGGCCGTTGTCGTATCAGAAGAGTTGGCTGTCCAAACGGTCAATTTGCTCAGGCGGGAACTGACCCGTGCGGCGCGTCTGTTGCAAGTGCCCTTGTTTGAAACCGTAGAGCGCGGCGGTTTCGCTTTTCTGGAGTCGGAAGGGCGGGGCTGTGCGTCCATTGACGAACTGATAGAGGAAATGGAGGCGATGATGGAAACCACCGGATGCGCACCGTGTGTACCGTATCCTTTTCAAGGCAGCATTGCTTTATATCATCCCGAAGCGTGGCGGGACATGCGCTCTGCCGTAGGCGCCTTGCGTTGGCTGAGGCGCTCGCGTGTTCTGGGCGTCGCCTCGGTAGTTGTAATCGTGTTGAATCAAGCAGTCCCGCTGGTAATGAACAATCTGGAACAAGGTTTAGCACGGGAAACGGTTTTCATTTAATCGTTTTGCAAAGGGGGTGATGCCTGCCGGTGTGAACTTGTCCCTCGGCTGCCGATCCTCGTCTCGCATAAACCCCAAGGACCCAGCATAGCATAAATATGTATGTACATCTTGTACACATTGTGCTATGCTGGGAGGTGAAGGGGGTTATGAGCATGCTGATGGAGATGACTTTCAGCTCCGCGCGCAAGTCTTTTACTGAGCTTTTCGATGGGGTGTGGCATCGTTTCCTTCCGGCCCTGGTCAGGCGGCGTCAGACCGAAGAGGTCCTGCTGGTACGCCGGGACCTGCAGCAGGATATCCTGAAAGCCTACACATTGAAGCCCGAAGTCTTGCGGGAAGAGGACGGCTCCATTACTATGGCCCTTGATGTGCTCGACATAGCCGTCAACGCGCCCACCTTTGGGGAAGCCGTTGACCGGTTGGTGGAGGAGCTTAAGATCTACGCGGAGGACTACTTTAACCGCTCACAGTTGTACCTTAACGCGCCGAACAGGCGGGGCCATTTCCCCTTCGTCCTGCGCGTCTGGCTCTGCGATGACGACAAGCAGATTCGGTCCCTGCTGGAGCTGTAGCACATGCCGCCAACCTTCGGGCAATTGAAGAAATTCTGCGAAAAGAACGGTTGGTACCTGATCCGCAACACCGACCATTGGTACTATGAGAAGGTACTGTCCAACGGGATCGTTCTCCGGACCAGGGTCAGCCATTCGGTGGGCAAAGAAATTCCCGGTCACTTATGGCGGAAGATCCTTAAACAATTGCAGGTTACCGAAGATGAGTTCTACAGAAATCTCTAATCGGATTCTCTTTTCGGATTCTCTTTAGGAGGTGCAAAGTCGTGCGTAAATGGTTTACCAGCATTCTGGCCCTGGTCTTCATCCTGGCCCCGGCCCTGCCGGCGCTGGCCGGGCCGCCGAGCCATAGCGCGGTGTTTGTGCTCAACGAGAAGACCTACACGGTGGATGGTCAGATGAAGACGATGGACGCCGTGACCTTCGCGGAGAACGGTCGTACTTACGTCCCGGTGCGCTACCTGGCCCTGGCCTGCGGCGTCCCGCAAGACAAGATCGGCTACGCAAACGGGCAGGTCACGCTGACCATGCCGGACAGCGTGATCGGGGACACCGTGGTCAAGCTCTGGGTCGGCAAGCGCGACCTCAAGATCAACAACGAGGCCAAGACCATGGACGTAACCGTCCTGGCCCGTAACGGGCGGACCTATCTCCCGGCGCGGTGGGTGGCCCAGGACGGGTTCGGCTACAAGGTGGACTGGGTGGCCACGAAGAATGCGGTGCTCATCTACCCGCCGGGTGCCGAGCCGCCGGCGGTGATCGAGCCGGTGCCCGAGCCGCCGGGGGAGGTCAAGGAGTTCGAGGCTGAGGGCAGCCTCAAGGACAGGTACCCGAACGACCCGTATGTTAAGAGCGGCTCCCTGTCCCGGGCCGACTACATGGTGGCCGACCTGTCCGATTTGCCGATCAAGGTCGGTTCGACCACCGTCTACAAGCTGAGCTTCGCCGGGCCGGAGCCCCCGATTCCCGACGGCCGCTTCTACGTCGAGCAGTCCAATCCGGGCGCCAAAGAGGCCAGCTTGATGTTCGCCAAGGACGGTAAGATCGTGGAGTTCTCCGGCGACGATCTCCACAATGGCGGGGAGACCCACTGGACGCAGAAGTACTTCATCACGGTGGACACCCTCCAGACCGCGGACGAGGTGTGGGTTGAGGGCATTGACGGGTATAACAGCTACATTCTAATCTTGCCCAACCCGGCGAAAGGGAGGATGTAAGCCGTGAGAAAACTGGCCTGGCTCTTAACTCTCCTGATGATCCTGACGGCCGTCCCCTGGGGGGCGGCCTTCGCTTCCCCCGAACAAACCCTGGCTGAAGAAGTCGTCGTCGGCAAGTTTATCTTCGAAGGCTACTGGGACATCTGGGGCGCAAACGGCAAATGGACCAACAACACCGGCCCAGGCAGCAAGAACCTGAGCGTCGATTCCCTGGTGGTGTATCCGTCAGGCTGGGCCGAGGGCAGCCGGGGACTCAAGGACCTCCTGCGGCGATACGAACTGACCCGCGCCGAGGTCAAGTACGTCTACCCCTTTGGCGAGGCGGAATACAACGACGCCGGCAAGCGCTACGACATGCCCTGGGTAGTTCTTGGCAAGAAAGAAGGCTATTACTGGGAGCACTACCGTACCATGCCCAACAACCCGCGGGCGGAGATCAAGAGCTTCGATCCCCAAACCGGGGCAACGGTGGTTAAGTGGACCATCGACTATCCCGCGAAGCTGAACCCAGCCGACCCGAAGTCGGCCCCGAGAGGACCTGAAGACAAGGCTAAGAGCACCAAGGACTGGCTGAAAAACGGCGAGTGGGACAAGATCGACCTGCGGTTCGCCAGCAAGACGGACCTGGACAAGATCAGGACCAACAAAGCCCTGGAGGGCTGGCGGGTCTACTTCCCGGCCATCGTGGCCTGGTACGGCATCCCCAAACCCGAGGTCAACCTCATCGCGGTGGACATCGACCCGGGCGTGGACGAGCCGGAACCCGGCCAAAAGTACACCGGCACCGTCACCTTCTACAACGCCTCGGACATGCCCCTTGAGGACGTGCCGGTAGCCTTCTACAATGGCGCCTTCCGGGGATACCTGAAGGACGACGCCGGCAATACCGTCACCAGCGCCGACTTCGCGCCGGGCGAAGAGAAGACCTTTAACTTCACCTGGACGGCTCCGGGGACGGGCGAAGCGACACTTAAAGGCGTCATCGACACCCCGCCGTTGCCGGATAACTACGCGGAGACCGATGAGAGCGACAACATCGTCGAGGTCCGGCTCTCCGTGATCGGCCCGCCGCCGCCGAGCGGGCCGGGCTCCCTGACTTTCACCGCGGTCAGCCAGAGCGGCAAGTACACCCGTCCGCCGGGGACGGCCAAGTGGACCGACTGGGTAACGGCCACGCTGACCGTGCCGGCGCCGACGCCGCCGAAGGGGACATTGAAGTCCTGGAGCATCACCTCGGCCAAGCTGACCTACCCCAAGAAGCACCCGTGGTTTACGTTTGGGTCACCCTGGCCGCCGCAGGGTACGAAGACGATCAACATGACGCCGCAGGGTCATACAGCGACAGCGAAGTTCCAGGAGGACTGGAGCCTGAACGGAGCCCCGGTCTACGCGCGGTACATCGACGGAGACGGTGAGCTGGTTGATGAGGGCGAGGTTCCCGGCGAAACCTATTACCCAATCACGGCCACGTACACGGTACATTACACCTACGAATACCAGGTGAGACACCGGAGTTGCAGCACTGACGCAAACGGCCACCGTTCCTGCGACACATGGTATGAAACCAAGACCGGCAGCGGCACCGACAGCGGTACGGTAAGCGGTAGGCTCTTGGTAGACGGATCGGGAGTCAACAGTCTGTAGCAGGCTGGAAATAAGAGGGCCGGGCAAGCGCTCCGGCCCTCTTGATTCTAAGCGAGCATTCTACAGAAAACGGAGGCTTGAGAAGAATGAAGTTCATGATCATGAGAATCAATAGCAACAGAGCGCTGGGCAGCGATAAGGATGAGATTATTCAGTCTTCCACTCAGTTGGCGGTCCAGGAATTATTTAGCTCCATAAGCCCGGACACGATTGTCTATGGTGCAGAATTGAAAAGGGGTGTGGTTGCACCCTTTACAGTGTATGAGACCAACAGGGGTGACTTAGAAACTAGTTGAAACTTGAGGTTATCAAGTGTAAACCCGTGTATGCGAATCATCTCGTCAATATACTTGGTTGCTGATTCTGGGGTTAAGTCACTGGGGTATGTCGGCCATAGGCGCTCTTGCGCCAATAATTCCTCAAAGGACGTTCTGTGACTGAATTTGAGAAGAATCTTCGTCCATTGCTGGGGGGTTAATCGTTGCCTAAGTTCAATAACTCGCAACAGTGTCCAGTTCAGTTGACTGTCGCTTGGGTTTCGAAGATGTTGCTTGATCACATCTTTACAGTCGGCATAAAGTCTCTCCCGGATACCAGTTAAGAGACCATAGTCTTCCACAACTTTATCTACCGTAGGATGTATGGCTACGTCACAAATCCTGGCTAAAAAGTTTCTCTTAGTCCAAGTTTCCCGGTCTACTCTTTCAGAACCTATCTGATCCCATAACCATGGAAACCCCAAAGACCCGTGGACAAATAAATGAGCAAGTTCGTGAGCAATGTCGGAAGGCGTGTAGTCATCGGCAACAGCTATTACTGCTGCATAGTTGCGATCGGTACGCAAGTTTTCTTTATCCTGAGCTGACAATGGTGTAATGATTAGTGCTGCATAACAAGTCCGAGCAAGATCAATGCGGATGGCGCTTTGTATTTGTGCCATTTGGAGGATTACAAGGTGTGCGTTAGGAATTACATCCTGGGTATCCCGCCAGAGTCTAAGCAGAGGCTTGTTTCCCATGACTGCTTTGCGTAGTCTTGGATGTGAAGTGTTAAAGCTGAACTGCTCCATAAACATACCCTCCCACAGACCTCCGTTACGATTGAGTAGATTATAACAAAATCAACCATTGGATTCTATAGGCATTGAAGAGAGCCATGCCAACCAAAGTGAAAGAGTTAGGTCTTTAGGAAATTAAACTCGTAATGCCGAGGACGAACCCTGAGGGGGTACAAGCCTTGCGTGAAGGGGGTGAATGCCCTTCCTGATGAACGCCGGTGTCCGGTGTTACAGTAATTCCGTTTAGATGCCGTAAATGAGGCCGGGAATCCCCGGCCTCAAGTGCTTTGTAGGAGGTGATCTTCAATACGGCTCTTCAACATCCGTGACGAACGAGGCTTCATGGCGACCTACTTTCTGGCTCTGCTGCTGGTGTTCCTCATCCTTATGTTTGGCATGGCCATCAGCGTGTCGTTCGGCGGGCACAAGGTGGCCTACGCAACGTACCAGTGGTTTGGCGAAGCCTTAAACTACGCGGCATGGGAAGCGAACCAAGACGGGGATCCGACCCAGGTAAGCCTGCGAACGAGCGCCGCAAAGAGGGCGTTCGCCGAGGTTTTCGCCGAAATGACCGGTACCACGTACAGTAATGATTCGTTTGTTCCGCGCGGGAGTACGAGCGTTTATCCGGGGCCGATTACCTTGGGCAGTTTTGTTCCCATCGAGCCGGGAGATCCCGTCCCTAACGGAACGGCTTCGCAGCCAGGGTACGTGGCAACAATCAGTGTTCCTGTATTCGGCGGGGCCTACCCTGTTGTGGGAGAGCAGTACGTGTCGATCCCCATGCGCTGTTTCGCCGTAGTGCAATCGGTCGAGGGCCAAGTCAACTAACCGAGCAAAGAAAGGAGTGATCGGCCATATCTCTCGAAGTCGCGCGCGACTGGAGCGCACACATGAAGCTGGAGGAGGCGCGCATCGTCCAAGACTTATCCCGCCAGATCATGCGGGAGAGCAGGAACGCTATCGGCGGGCCTCTGCCGCTGGAGGCGCTTGAGCATCTAGTCCGGCAGGCGGTGGTATCCCGGCCCGACATTGCGCCGGTCGAGGAGCAGAGGTTTGTGGACATGATCATCGGCCAGGCCACCGGATACGGTCCCCTCAAGCCATTCTTTATCGGAGAAGCCGCCGAGGAAATCACCGAGGTTTTTATCAATCCTCCTTCGACGAGGGACCAGCCTCCGCGGGTATTCATCGCCAAACACGGCCGCATCCATCAGGTAAACGAAACCGTCTTTGCGAACGACGAGGAGGTAAGACAGTTCTGCCAGCGCATCTGCGAGAGCGTGGGCCGGCCTTTCACGGCGGACGCGCCCATCGTGGACGCCTGGCTGCCCGATGGGTCACGCATCGCTGTTATGGGCTATAAGGTCAGTCCTCTGGGCACCGTGGCCGCGATCCGCAAGTCACCTTTGAGGCGCCCGCCCATGCCCCTGGATAAGCTGGTGGCCTACGGTGCCTTCCCGCCGTTTGTTGCCGGGTTGATGGTTGACCTGCTCGTCAAGGGCCGGGCGAACCTCGGCATTTGGGGACGCACGGACAGCGGCAAGACGACGGTCATGCGCAGCCTGGGGGCGTTTATCGACACCAGTGAGCGCGTGATAATCGCCGAACCCAGCTTTGAATTGGCCCTGCCGCATCTGCCCAACTGCGTTAACCTTGTTGAGGTCTACTACGGTCAGGATGCCATTGTCTCAATGACCCAGATATGCAAGGCCGTTAACCGCAACACTCCCGACCGCGGCATTGTGGCGGAAATACGTTCCCAGGAAGCTATTGATGCCAGCCAGATAGCTGCTTCGACTCCTTGCGGCTTCTGGACATCAGGGCATGCCGGCGGTGTCCCCGAGTTTCGCTCACGCATCTACGGCATGTGGCTTAACGGCAAGGTCCAGTTACCCATGGAATTTCTTGATGAGATCATTAGGTCGATGTTCCACTTCCTCATCTTCCTTGATAAAGACAGCGCCGGCCAGAGGGCGTTGATGTCCATTGTCGAGGTCACTTCGGACGGTTATCGCCCCATCGTTGAGTTTGACGAACAGGAGTTCCTACGGACCAAAGGCAAGGTGCGCCGTTGGTGTTACAGGCAGACGGTGACCCCCGAACGCCTGGCGAGGCTTGCTTTCCGAGGCGCCGAAATCAAGCCGGAATACCAGGCCGTGCACCGGGAGTTTCTGAACGAGGAGGTATAGTGCTTGAGCGTCTTTGTTTTCTTGGGAGGGCTCTTCATGAGCCTGTTCTTGCTTTTCCGCACCCTGGCCACCGGGGAATCACCGGTCAAACAAGATCCCAGAAGCCTTGTGGCATCCCTCGTTTTGCGTGGAGGCACGTGTTTGGGAACCGCCGTGGCGCTGTTCTTTATAGGTACCACGTTTTTGGGAACACCGGTCTCTGGTCTGGCCCTCGGGCTGCTGGGATGGTTCCTTCCCCACTGGATTGAAGAAGTGATAGCGAGCAGAAGGCAGGCAAAGTTACGAGCCTTGGCCCGGGACTTCATTACCAGCGCCGCGGGGCTTTACTCGGGCAACCAGACAACCATTGAGGTCGTCCGACTGGCGGCGGAACGCTTCGGGCCGCCGTTCGGCCGGGAGTTTGAGGACATGGTGGCGCAGAACAAGTTCAACCGTGGTGCGTCTTTCAAACAGATGTTCGAGGCGATGGGCGAAAAGTACGGCCTTGACGAGCTGCGGGCCGTGGGACACATCATAGCCGCGTCCGAAATAGCCGGTGGGCCGCAGGCGGCCGCCAGGGGGCTCAAGCGGCTTGGCGAGGCTCTGCGGCAAAGAGACAAGCAGTTATCGGACAGGAAGAAAGGTCTGTTTGAACCTCTCGTCGCCGGGGTTGTAGCCCTGTTGGGAATCCTGGCCGGCCTGGTGCTGGATGTGACGATAGCCAGGCCGTATTTTGACGGCGCCGGGCGGTGGATTCTGACCGCCAGCACGGTGCTTATGGTGGGCATGGCCTTTGCGGTAATGCGCTTGTCGAGCGCAAAAGATCTTCTCCAGACCGCGCCCAGGGGCAAAAGCCCCGCCTCCCAGCCCGAGAAGCCGGACGCCCCGGCCGGGCGTCGTTTAACAGCCGGGATTCGTACATCAATTGTCAGGGGGGAGTGAACCGTGCTTCTCTATCTTGGTCTATTCTTAACGCTGCTGGCTACCCTGATCGTCCTGACCGTGCCTTTCGATGATTATGAACCCAGCCCGGCACAGCTTACGGCCGACCGGGTGCGCCAAAAGCTCATCGAGCATTATACCCGCGGAACGAAAGAGGTCACTCTGAAGGTATTGGGAAGGTCGGTGGGACAGTTAATCAGGTTTTCAATGCTGTTCGGCGGCATCTTGGGCGGCCTTACTTTCCTGGCCTCGGTGCGCTTCATCGGCCTTTGGGCTTTACCCTTGGCCGTGCTGGTCGGACTGGGCGGCATCGGCGTCGTCGAGTTCGGCTTACGAAACGAGTTCCGGTCCTGGCAGGACCGGATGGTGGACGGTTTGCCGCAGCTTGTCGGCTTCGTGCCAGCCTTCCTAAGCGTCGGCAGCATCACCCCGAGCGAGGCGTTAAGACTCACCTTACCGTTCTTGCCCCAGCCCTTGCGGTCTGAAATGGCTGCGGTGGTGGACAAAATCACGGACACGGGGAAGGTGCGGGAAGCGCTCGATGAACTGGCCTTGCGCGTGCGGCATCCATTGTTTGACGCAATCGCTTTCCGTCTGGCCGCGGCCTGGGACGTTAAAGTGACGCCCGATCTTTTTGACGACCTGGACGACCAGATTGCATACCGGCGGGCGGAGATGGCGGCCAGAACCACAACTACGAAAGCCGGCCTCCTGGGCTTGATTTGCGCCGGGGGTTTGGCCGGCGCGGGTCTGGTCTTCTTGTACCCGGGCGTAAAGTTTATGTTCAGTCAGGTCGGGAGGGGGTTTGGGATGTAGGGAGGATGGTTGCTAATGGGGAATCGTGGTCGACCGGCAGGGAAGGTGTTGTCGTTACTTATCCGTTTGGTGGCAATCGTGTTTGCCCTGTGGTTGGGGCATCTGTGCTTAAGAGCTGTCGCGTCACTGGTTAAACCTAACTGAAACGTAAGGGGGTAAAACAACCTATGATTAAGTGTCTTAAGGGAAAAGTGCGGATGGTTTCCGGCGTGCTGAAGGACGAGAAAGGCAACCTTGCCGAGTTAGGATGGTGGCTCGGCGGCGGGGCAGTGGCAGTGGCGATCATTCTCATACTCCTGGCCGTTGCTCCCGATACTATGCGGAACCTCTTCGTGGATTTTGTTGACTACATGCGTTCGAGTTTCGGCTTCTAATCCGTTCCAGGAAGTGATGCTATGTTAGGCAAAATCGGAATGGCCCTGGTAACCATCTGGCTTCTGGTGGGTATCGGGGCCTGCCTGGCCATAACCCAGGGGATGATGACTCTCTGGCATGCGACCGAAAACCAGGCCCAGTTTCTCGCCATCAGCCAGGGACGATACGGGGGGTACACAACCGAGGCGGATGAAGCCATGAGGGACTTCTGCCACGATCTAAACCTTGATTGCTCTGAAATCGAAGTCGCAGTGTCGGCTCCCGGTGGTCCCGTACCTTGGGGAACAGTCGTCACGGCAAAAGTTACGGTCCCCTTTAAGTTCCAACTGGGCTCGTTCTTGGTGCCGTTCGAGGTCCCCCTGACCGGCTACGGGCGTTCCGTCAGTACGTATTTGCCCGGCAGCTTTGACGTGACCTACACATGGCCTTCGTAGGGGGCGATGGCGGTGGGGACCAAAGGCCGCGATTTACACCTGTGGCTGACGGCGATAGCAAGTGTCGCCGGCGGCGCAGCCTGGCTTCAGGGCGCTTGCCTGCCGGGCCGCGCCCTACTCCTGTTGTCCGCTGTTGCTTTCTGCTGTTTTTGGGTGATCCAGTGGATAGACATTCCGAGGGCGCGGCGTTGGTCGAGAGCCCTGGGGCTTAAACACGTCGTTGTGGTTCCGGTCTCCCCTCGTTGGGTGTCCATATTGCTGGCCCTGGCCCGAAGGCGGCTGCCGTGCTCTCGAAGGGCATATGAGGTTCACATTTCTGCCGCTTCTGCTGCGGGAACCGTGACTACGGGAGAGCATCTTAAGACGCTGGAAGAAGACCTGATAACCCTCAAGGATATCCTCCCCGGGTGTCTTTTGCTTTGGGAGACTTCCGCGCCCATTCCTTCGAGCATAAGGCGGATCATCCGGAGCTTGCAGCGGCAGGGGTGCGCGATATGGGAGCGCGGACGGTGGCCCGTCCCAGGCTTCCCTTTAATGCCGTCAAAACTTGACTACAGGCATGTGCGCCGGGGGGCGTTAATTGTCCCCGGCGGGAAAGGAGGACCATGAACAAAAGACTGGTTATCGTCGGGTGCGTTATCGCCGCGCTGGTGTTTACCATCCTCATACAGGTCTCCGCCGGCCGGCGTGTCGTGGAGGCCAAGCGTACCGTGGACGCCGTACAGACGACACGATACATACCCGCGGGCGCGGAAATTCCCAGAGACGCGGTAAAGGCGGTGAAGGTGCCCGAAGCTATCGGAGCATCTCTGATTCCCAAACCCGAGGATGTTGCCGGCAAGGTTGCTCGTGTGGCTCTGGTCGAGGGACAGTACGTCTGGAAGGACAGTGTGGGGGTCGGCCGTGCTTGCCGCCCCGGGTTTGTCGAAGTATACGTTCCCGTGGACCTGTCCAGTTCGGCGTGCGTCATTGCCGGGGAGACGGTGGATGTCTACCCGATCGCCAAGTCCGCGGGTGAGATGCCCATGCCGACCACACCTTTGGCCCAAGGGCTCAGAGTTCTGCACAGCCTCGACCAGTCAGGCAAGGAAATCGACCCGACAAAGAGAGCTACCCTCAGCAAGATGGCAGGAACCGATAGGAATATTCCGGTATCGGTCGGACTGGAAGTCCCCCAAGCCTTCGCCCAGCAGATCGTGAGTTTCGCCAGCAAAAAGGCTGTGTATCTAGCGAAGTGTCCCCCGCCGGAGGCGACGCCGGGTGCGTAAGCTGTGCCTGGCTCCCTGGCAATCAATTTCCCCGCTGGCGGTCTTCGGCGGGGAGGCCGGGGAGCTTAAGATTGAGTGGCCGGAGTTAAACGAGTCCCTGATCGACCACCTCACCGGCTCGCCGAACCGGCGGGCCTTCGATCTGGCTCTGGCCGAGTCCGTAAAGCAGGCCAATGCCCAGGCTGCCGGGTTCGCTCTAATTCTCCTTGACCTCGATCACTTCAAGGAGATCAATGATACTCACGGCCACCCCGTGGGGGACGATATGCTGCGGGTGTTTGCCGCCACCTTGCGGGTCACGATTCGCCAGGGCGACTTCGCCGCGCGTTACGGCGGGGAGGAGTTCTGCGTCATCACCCCGGCTTGGCGCGAAGCCTATGTCATCGGGGAAAGAGTGCGGGAAGCCGTGCGGGGCATTTCCGACCTCGTGCGGCTCACCTGTTCTTTTGGATGGGCCGTCTACCCGCTGGATGCGGGGGACGCCGACGAGTTGGTTAAAGTGGCCGACGCGAATCTGTATGCTGCCAAGCGGGCCGGGCGCGATCAAGGCTATCCCAAGCCGGAAGGAGGTTAATGATTGAACTGCCTTATTGCGATTGAAAACGAAGGCGGCAACGCCGAACTTGTTCGAGAGAACCTCCAACGGATGTTTCCCGAGTGGACCTTCGAGGTTTGTACGGACGCCCGGGCGTTGGACACCCACACGGCGGAGCGGCCGGATGTCGTCCTTGTGAGCCGGTTCCTGCCGGGGGGAGAGCCGAAGGTTCTACTCCGGTATCTGCCGGTGATGTTCCCGGCCTCGCATATTGTACTGCTCGTGGGCCGCGTGGACGAGGACTGCAAGGCATACATGCGCGCCGCACAGGATGTCGGGCTGACGAACATTGTCACCGGCATTCTGCCGGGTGACCGCCCCTATACGGTCCCGGTGGCCCTTACGTCCACCCGCGACGGTGCCCCGGTGGATCTGGACGACGGAGTTGAAGCCGAAGAACCCTCGCCGGCTCCCACCTATCCGCTGGCCGAAGAAGCATTCCCCGGTCACGAGCGGAGAATAACCGGCGTCACGCAGCCGGTTCAAGACCTGCCCTACCGTCCGGCCGCCGGCGTTCACGATCCGGTGTCTCCGAGGACTCCGAAAACAGCAAATGCCCACACCGTCCCACCGGACAGCGTGCGGCAGGCAAGGAGCAGGGACCCCCGGCCGATGAGCCGTAAGCAGGGGGTCTTGGTCGTAACCGTCGCCAACAAGGGCGGGGCGGGGAAGACCACCACGGCCGTCACCACCGGCATCGCCCTGGCCTTGGCCGGGGTTGATGTCATCATTGCCGATCTCGATTTTGCCGGGCCGGACGTAGGCAGCTTCTTTGGCATCAAGGCCGCGCAGGGCATCGAGGCCCTGGCCGGCCGGCAGAGCGTAGACGCCCTTATGGACCATACGCTTGTGCCGACCAAGTACGAACATCTGCGTATCCTGCCCGGCCCGGTCGATAAGAGCATTCCCCCGCAGGCGCTCTTTCAGCCGGGAGAACTGCGACCTATCATCGAGGCGTTGCTGGCCCGGGCCGACGTGGTCATATGCGACACGCCGGCGGGCTTCCGGGACCGGCCGTGGCTGCCGGAGGTCTTCGAGGCTGCCGATTTGGTGCTGGCCGTTGTGGATCAAAGCAAATTCAGCGAGGAAGACACGCGCCGGTACGCTCCCGAACTGCTGTTCATGGGGGCTGAGCCGGAGCGTATCCGACTCGTGTTGAACAAATTCTCACCGAAGTTGCACAGGGCCAACGTCATCGAAAGCGCCTTCTGCGCGGGCTTCTCTAAGAATGTACCGCGCAACAAGCTTCCTCGTGTGGTGGCCACCATCCCCGAAGACTGGGATGCCCACAACCTGGCGGGGTACAAGGCCGAAGTTGTCGGCCTGGACGACCCGCGCAGCGCGTGGCACAAGCTCGCCAAGGAGATCGCGGCCCTGGCCGGGGAGGAGTACACCCTTCCAGGCAAGGAAGAGCGCAAGGGCGGGGGTCTGCTGGGGGGGCTGTTGAGGAGGCCGAAACGTGCATAGGGACCTGGTGGAACGGATTTGTAAGATGGCCGCCTACTTGGAGCCCGAGGCCATCGCCGAAGCGGTCAATCTGCCGGTTGATGTTGTCCGGGACATCCTTGAAGGCCGGGTCGAAGCGGATGAGGAGGGTGGAGACCGGGCGGCAACGGTCAAAGTGGTTGAGAAAGCACGGTTTGTGCGCAACCATACCGTGACCGCGATCTCCCCCGGCGGGGGCACGGGCAAGACGACGGTCTTGATCAGCCTGGCCCTGGCCGCCGCCACCCGGTCCCCCGGAGGGCGGCCGGTGGTCATCGCCGACCTGGCCGAGCATGCCCGGGCGGCAATGCTTCTTGGTGTACCGTATCGCATAGAGGCGCTCACGGTGCTGGATTGGTCTTATCAGCCGGCAAGCGAGGTGGCTTACCCTCATCCGGAACTGGACAACCTGCGTATCGTCGCCGGCGTCCCCACGGTGGACGCGCACCAGCGGGTGGCCGGTGATCTGGCCTCCATCGTTAGTAGTCTTCAGCGACAAGGGGAACTGTTGCTTGTCGACGCGCCGGTTGCGCCCGAATCCCGGGACGCGGTGTTGACGGCCGCCGACGCGGTGCTGATCGTCTGCCATCCCCACCCGGTGTACCTGGCCGGAGTCATCCAACTGTTGCCGACCCTGCGGCGATTATCTATTGAAGACAAATGCCTGCTCGTGTTTAACCGGGTCGGGTGTCACGGGGGTCTGACGCCCCAGGCGTGCCGGCAAGAACTACGGAGCTACGGGGGCCTGGTGGATGGCCTGGAACCCATGCTCGACAGTTTTGTGGGGCTCCCCGAAGAACCGCGTGTGTGGGAGCACGTCGGCACCCGCAAGCGCCCGGTGCTCCTGGCAGAGCCCGCTGGACCCTATACCCGGGCGATCATAAACCTGCTGGAAACTCTTTGCCCGCACTGGCGCAAGACCGAGGCGAACACCAGTGGCCTCGGGGGTCTGCTGAAGCGTTTGGTTGGGCGATAGCATATGACCGGGCAATAACTCACGTTATTTGTCAAAGGGCCAGTATGGCCCTTTGTTTTTGCCTTGAGGTATATCAGCAAAAGCAAAATGACTTATAATATTGACAATTGGGAGGAGGGTTCTACATGCCATTTAATGAAGAAGGCTTCTTAAGTCCTGAAATTGAGTCACTTAAATCTGAAATCAAAGACAAATTTGGCGGCCTCTTTGAACTAGGATATTCCTTGAATCGTTATGCTCACCGAATAAAATTCCTCCTAAAATCCAATGCCTACGATCCTCAGAGAATCGTATCAACTATTCTATTCCTTCGAATTCTGAATTCCTTCGCTGCGGTGGTTAGACTTGCCGAAGTGGGGCAGTGTACGGATGCTAAAGTGGTTTTAAGATCGATTTTTGAAGCCTTATTTAGACTTCGCAATTGTACCAAAGATGCTTGCTTTGTTTATGAGTATTTTGAGTCAGATCAGAAAGAGCTTCTAAAGACCCTTAATATTATTAGAGAGGATAAACGTGGTACCTTTAGTAAACTTAAAGGTTATGCCACAGATGAGTTGTATGAGGCAGTGAAAGAAAATGTTAAGGCTAAAGGAATCAAAAAGCCCTCTTGCGAGCAACTTGCTGTTAAGGCGGGACTAGAGACGTATTATGATTGGTGTTATAGGGTTCTCTCTCGCGATGCACACGCTGCACCTGGTGCACTGAATGACTACCTACAAGTGGACGCCAACGGCACCATTACTGGGATCGATTGGGGGCCACAGATGAAGCAAATCCCTTTGGTCATGACAACGGCTGCAACAACTCTATTAATCGCTCTAGATAGTGTTCTACAGTTGTTTGGGCTCGAAGATGCAGAAGGCCAAGAGTTTGAACAGCTTCAGGCAAAACACTTAGCTCTCGCCTCAGAATTGCAACCGGCCAGGGGTGATTAGAAGAAATGGGTGGCCCCAAGACAGAGTGCAAGAACCAGAGCGTTTAATCTCAGGAAGTAAGTTTTCGGAAAAGAGCCATTGGGCTCTCTTTTTTTTGAGGTGGTTTTATGGTCCGGAAAGAGCATAAAGAACGTTGGCCCGCAATTCTCGGGTTGAGCTTATGCCTGGTCCTCTTGGCTGGATGGTGTCCCGGCGACGAATGCGCCAGGGGAACCCTTCTGTCTCTCCCCTGGGCGCTGTGGGGGGCGGGGTTCTACGTATTGTGCCTTGTTGTGCCGGCGCCTTGGATCACACCAGTTGCGGCAGGCGGGCTAGTCGTCCATACCTATCTTACGCGAGTTATGGTGATGGAGCACACCTTCTGCGTGGCCTGCCTGATGGCGGTTGTCTTCACCTGCGTGTTGTTCGTAAAAGGCTCTTCGCTTCACTCCGTGTGGCGCGTGGGGCTTTGGAGTCTCATTATTGCCTTGGCCACAGTTGGTGCTTTGTTGTGGCCGATGCCACCGCCTGTAAGCTCATCGGCCCCAGGCATCCCGGTCGGCACTCTACCGTATCGCACGGCCTTCGCCGAGCCCGTTGCGCAAAACACCGCACCGTCGGCACCGCAAGTTGACGGTATCCAGGCTGCGGCTCCGGATGGGACGCCTGTTTTCCTCGACCCCGCCGAGAGGCCGGTTTTGCTCTTCGCCTCCTGGTGTGACCACTGCTTGGAACCTTTGAAGGCCGTGGCAAAACTGCCGACCGAACGCCGTCCCTACCTGGTCGCCGTCTTCTGGGACGGAGAGGCACGGGAGATCGAGGCGAAACTGCGCGAAGCTGGGCTTGACGGGGCGGGTTATTACACCTCGCCGATGGAGCCGGAAAGTGTCCCGCGTCTTCTCACCGCGACCGGAGAGATCAAAGGCGAGAGCAAGGTATGCGCATACCTCGGAGAGGAGGTGTTGTGAGGTGTGCTGACCACATACGAAACAGCTATGCTTGTCGGGTGCCTGGCGCCCGCTCTGATCGCCGCCTACACCGATGTCCGCCGGTACATTGTTGACGACCGCGTGAGTATTTCGATCTTGCTGGCCGGGCTTACGGCAGCCATCCTCGCCGGCCGCCTTGGTGACGCGCTGTTAGGCGCAGGAGTCGCCGGCGCCCTACTTTTGGTGTGTTGCCTGATGGGAGGCATGGGCGGCGGGGACCTGAAGCTGGCGACCGGTTTGGGGATGTGGTTTTCCTATCCAGGCGTGAGCTATGTACTGGCGGCAGGGGGCCTCATCGCCGTTGTGTGGGGCGCGTACCGTTTGGCCTGTCTCGGGAAACTGCGTTCTTGGGCCAAGACCTTCGGGTTGGGGCTTATGCTCCGGGCATGGGGAGTAAAAGGAGCTATACCGATGGGCCAGCTTCCCGAAGACGGAAGCGTCCCGCAGGAGGCGGTGCCCTTCGGGACGTGCCTGGCGTTGGCCGCCTGGGGATATGCCGTATGGCTACTTTTTGGGGGAAGGGGGTTGAATTCATAAGCGAGCTTACCGTTATTATCGGGTGCCTGCTCCCGGTCTCAGTAGCTGCCTACATTGACTGGAGGCGCTTGGTGCTGCCCAACCTTATCGTGTTGCCTGTCTGGCTTGCGGGATTAGCCTGGGCCTTATACTCCGGCCATATCCAGGATGCTGTACTGGGCATGATCCTGGGTTTTGTGCCGGGATTCATCGGGTTTCAGTTAGGTGGCTTGGGCGGGGGTGACGTAAAACTGATGGCCGCCCTCGGTGCCTGGTTTGGGGTGCTAGTAGTGCCCATCACACTGGCGGGATGTTGCTTAGGATTCGTATGGAGCTTAATCCGGTTGGCCCGTGCGCGCCGACTTAAAGCCTGGGCGCGGAACTTCAAGTGCTCCCTTTACATGCGATACATTCTCCGAGTACAGGGCGCAATGGCGGTCCCGCCCCTTCCCGACAATCCAATGCCGGCATGCGGGAACATGTTGCCTTTTGGCCCCTGTTTAGTTGTTGCAGCGTGGACAGTGTTTCTTTTACCGAAAGGAGGTTTCTAATTTTGCGGCGCTTATTGCGTTTAGTGCCGTACTTGCTTACGACTGCGGTAGGTATCGGGGTGGCGGTGGGTGCCTGGATTTACCTTCAAAACTATCAAACCACGCATAAAGATATGGTGTCCCTACCCGTCCCCACCAGGGATATCCCGGCCTACACCGTAATCGCGTCTGAAGATGTGACACTTAAAGAGTTCGTAAAGGGCGCCGAGGAGCCGACGAGCGCCCGGGAGCCCAAGGATGTTGTCGGCTACATCACCACCGCGCCCCTAACCAAGGGGTGGCAGATAAACAAGCGTGTGCTCACCGACAAGGAAGCGTTCGGCGACAAGCAGGTGGTCGGCGTCAACGTGGACGCCGCCCGGGCGGGGGGCGTGAAAGCGGGCGACATAGTGGACGTGTACTGGCTCACGCCCGAACAGGGAGCCTGGACCGCCTCAATGTCCTCCCGCCTGGTGGCCCAGAACGCGACGGTGCTCAAGGTCTGCGATGAGCGCGGACAGCCTCTTGACGAAACGCAGTCCGTCGTCCAGGGCGCCGTGAATCCTGTCGCGCCACCCAAGAGAACGCCGTCGGTGGTCTATCTGCTCCTTGACCCCGCCGATGTCGGTAAAGTAATCGGCGGGGCTATGCCAAAGTCGAGTTTCATTGCCCTGGCCAAGAAGACCAAGTGGTCCGTGACCCCGGTGCAGGAGGTGATGCCTGGTGCTGAAAGCGCTACGCAAGGAAACGCCGCTCCAGCCACCCCAGCCCAAACACGTTAGCCTGGACGAGGCGGTAGAGCTTGTGCAAAACGCCCTGGCGCAAGAAGAGGACGAAGAGCAAACCCAAGTCTTTCGGGCGGCGGCGGGAGGTATTCCGGAAGCCATCACGGAGGCCAAGCGCAGGCTGGAAAGCATCATTTCGCGCGAAATGATCCATGTTAACGACGAGATGACGAGCGACGCCATAGCCGAGGAAATCTTCCGCCGCGTGTGGGGTCTGGACAAACTGCAGGACCTCCACGACGACCCCGCCGTGGACGAGATCCGGGTGCTGGACAGCGGTCGGGTCTACGTCTCCCGGCGCGGCAAGAATACGCCGGTGGCCCTGCAACTCAACCAGCATGAGATTGAGCGGCTCATCAAGAGAATGATCATGCACGACGTCGGGGTGGCGCTGAACGAAAGTTCCCCCCGGCTGGAGGCCGTCCGACTGGACGGCTCCCGGCTGACGGCGCTCTGCCGCCCTGTGGCGCGGGGCTTCTGCTTCGCTTTGCGTAAACACGGCACAGTGGAAATGACCGTGCGCAATTTGACCCGCTTGGGTACCCTCAACGAGCGCGTTTGGAAGGCGCTGAGCCTTTTGGTTCGCGGCCGGCGCAACGTCCTTATCATCGGTCCCGTTAACAGCGGGAAGACGAGCCTGTTGCGCCGGTTGATCGGCGAGTTGCTGGCGAATCTGTCTATCCGTATCTTAGACCTGGACAACGAGATCCGGGCTTCGGAGGCGTACCCGGACCGGGACATTCTGGAGCTGGAGGCGCACCCGGAGGTCGGGGCGCCGATGAAAAAGCTCTTCGAGTCCATCTTGCGGCTGTCCCCGGACGTAATCATCGTGGGCGAGTTCCGGGGTGTCGGTGAAGCCCTGGAAGCCATACGGGCCTGTATCCGGGGCCACGACGGCAGCATGGCCACGGCGCACTTCACGTCGCCGGCGGAAGCCGTCCGGGGTACGGCGATGCTGATGTTGGAGGAAGGGCTCAACCTCTCCCTCGACATGGCACAGGCGCAGGTGGCCCGGGCCTTCAACGTCGTCGTCCAGATGTTCTCCGATTCCACCCGCGGAGTGAAGAAAATCGTCTCCGTGACCGAGATCGAGGAATCCGGCGGGGAGATCACCTACCGGGAATTGATCAGGTGGGAGCCCTTTACGGCTGACTATCTCGGCCCCGGCAAGTGGGTGTTCGAGAACGCGCCTGGCCCGGCGGCATGCGAGAAAATGCGGCGCTACGGGGTGACGGAAGAGGAAATCCGGGAGGTGTTCCGCCCTGAGTAACGCTGAGCAGCTCTTGATCCTCGGCATATGCGTCGGGTTGGGGGTGGCCGTTGCCGCCCCCTTGCCGCTTCTCTTCCGGATCAAGATAAAGAAAAGGGATGGCCCCAAAGGCGACGCCTTTCAGCGGTGGCTTGCCCAGGTGGAGAGCAAACTGCCGAAGGAAATGCGAGTGTCGCGGTATCTGTATGAGTTGGGCCTGGTCGTCTTCATTACCGGGCTCTTCTTATTCAAGAACCCGGTCCCGGCGTTCTTCGGCGCAGCCCTGGTCATTCTAGTGCCCGACCAGCTCTACTTTCGCCGCTGGCAGGCGCACCGGAAGATGGTGCTGGAGCAACTGAGTTCGGCCGTGAGGCTGTTCGCCGGGGAGTACGCCACCTGCGGGCAGATTGAACGGGCTCTGGCCGCTGTCGGGCGGCGCATTCCCGACCCGGTGGGCAGGATATTCCGCCAGGCGCACACGCGACTTCTGATCGGTAAAGACCCCGACTGGGTGTGGGCCGAGATGATCCGCGAGCTTGACACCCCTCACGGACACAAGTTCGTGCAGCTCGTGCGACTTGCCGCCAAGCAGGGGCCGGTGCTGGCCCCCCTGTTTCACGACTTGGTGTCGCAAATCACCGTGGCGCAGGAGCTTGCGGAGTACAACAAACAAGAGCTGTCCGGTGATCGATACGTCGGCATGCTGCTTACCGTCGCGCCTCTGCCTTTATACTTTCTCCTTCAGGCGTGGGTGCCGGAGTCCAGGGAGTTCTTCGGCGAGACCGTGGCCGGCCGGCTGGTCATCACCTTGAGTTTCCTGTCGGCCATCCTGTGGTTTTTTGTGGATCGGGCGGTGAGCGAGACATGATCGAGTCCTTGTTGACGGGAGCAGTGGCCGGGGGGATTGGGGTAACGGCCGCCGTTTTGACCTGGAGTTTGACGGCTGCGGCCAGGCCGCGCTTCGAAGGTATGCGCGTACCGAGTGTGCCCGTTCATCACAAATGGGACGCCAGCGACCGGGCCGCCGCCGTTGCAGGCATGGCCGGGCTGGCCGGAGGGATGATCCTCACATGGGGCTCGTCCGCAATGGGTTACGCGGGGGTGTTTGCCGGGCTGGCGCTGGCCGTGGGAGCGAAAGTCGTCTTCCGGTGGCGGCTGAACGCGCAAAAGGTCGTGCGCCAGAAAGAGATCGTCGTCCTTTTTGAGACGGTCGAACTCTATATGCGCGCCGGGATGCCGCTGCACCACGCCCTGGCGGCTGCGCGGATGCTGACCCCCAGCCTGCGGCGCGCAGTTGGAGAAGCGCTTACTTACTGGCCTGGCGGCCCGGCCAAGGCCCTGGAAGTCCTGCGGGAAAAGATCGACCTGCCCGAAGCCGACATCCTGGCGTCACTGTTATTGCAAATCGAGCAAGCCGGGATCGACAACCTGGAGGGCATCGTGCGGCGCGAAGGGAAGCGGCTGGAGCAACTCCGGGACGCCGCCGACCGGGCGCGGATCAATATCCGTCCACTGTATCTTGTGCTGTTCCGCGCCCTGCCGTTGGTGGCCTGTCTGGGGATGATCGGCGGGGCGCTGTTCATGCACGTGCGGGACGTGCTCCAGGCCGCAGGACTTTGGGGATGATACAAGGAGGTGATGGCGAAAAGGCGTAAGGCGGACGTTGGGGCACGTTATTCAAAAAAAAGAAAGGGAGGAATAAAGCCTTGCTTAAGAAGCTGTTTCGTGACCAGCGTGGCGCGTATGGCGGGGCGGAACTGATGCTCATTGTGGCCATTGCCGTTGTCGTAACGTCGGCGGTGATGGCGGCGTTCAAGGGCGATGGAACCGTGGGCAGCGGGCTCGCCGGTGGCGCGGGAACTGTTGTCGATAAGGTCAACACCGCTGTCACTGCTCCTTAAAGGCAAGCTTAAACGGCGAAAGGCGCGGGAAACCGCGCCTTTTGTGTTTTTAGGAGGTGCGATGACCATGAAGATAATCATGAATCTGTGGCGGGATTGCCGGGGGACTTACGGCAGCGCCGAACTATTGGTCCTCATCGCCGGCGCGACTGCGGTAACAGTAGCTATTGTTGCCCTTTTGATGCCTGCTTTTCAAGGACTGCACACACGGGCCGAGACAAGCCTGACAACACTCAACGAAACGGGGTTTTAGGAATGTGGCGGGACGAACGCGGGACGGTCCTGACTGTCGAATTCCTTTTGATTGCGATTCTAGTCCTTGTGCTGGCCTTCGGGGGGCTTGATTACTGGCTCATCCAGGCCGAGATGCAGCAGGCGGAACACATCAAGAACTACTACCTGGATCGCATGCGGGTCGAAGGGTACCTTTCCAGCACGGACGAGGCGGACATGCTGGACCGTTTTGCCGATGCCGGGTTCACCGTAACAGGCTTGGAAGGCCCCCGAGAGTCCCAGGGAGACCCGCGAGTCTTGCGAAACGTCCTCGATCCTACGACTTCCGAGGTGTATCTCAGGGTTGAGGCCGTCCCGAAGTCCAAGCCGTTCCTGATGGGACGGCTTTTAGGGCAGGGCTCGTCGGACTTTACCATCCGAGTCGCGGGGAGGGCTTTGAGTGAGCGAGTTGATCCTTAACGAGCGCGGCGCGGTCGGCACCGTGATGCTTCTTCTGTTGATCCCCTTGTTCATTGTAGGGCTTCTCCTGACGATAGAGCATCCTCGCCTGGTTCACGGGGCGGACATCGACCTCGGGCAGGCCGTGGCCGACGCCACCCGCGCCGCGGCCATGTGTGTGGACGAGAGGAGCCAGGCCAACGGCCAGCCGCGGATCGACCCCGACCGGGCGCATGACACGTTCCGGCGCATGCTGGCAGTAAACCTTGGTCTGTCCGATGTGACGCTGGAGCCTCTGGCGGGATCGGGGATGAAGGCCGCGCCCAGCTATATTTTGGTAGTCTACAACGGGGACGACACGTGGATGCCGGGGGCACGGAAATACAGCGATGGGGGAGGCGTAGATTTGCCGTCTTACGGTTTCCCGCAGGCGTTTACTATTAGTTCCGACGACATCGCCTACGGCTCCGGAGAGCGGTCTGTCACATTGTGGGCGCCGGGCTGTGTAGCCGTGGTGAGGGATACCGTCAAGCCGGTGGCTCGGCCGGAAGGAGTAGAGGCTACGCGCTATGCGGTGGCGGAGATCCAGCATCACTAGGGAGGCGATAAGCACATGAGATGGTGGCGAAACGAAGCCGGGACCGCACCTTCATACACCATGTATTTTGTCATCATTTTTGGTTTGGTCATACTTACTGCCGGATATGCGGTGACGAAAACTGACCCACTTATGCGCCTGTCCGCTGCGGAAGCGGAACAGGCCGCCGCCCATTTCCTCCGCACCGTCAGCAGCGGGGACGTTGCCGAGGCCAAGACCCTCGCCGCCGGCCAGGTGGCGTACAACGTGGCCCAGGCCGGAAAGAACGGGCTCCCCAAGGCCGAAGTGGTAGGTGTGGACACCGAAGCCGTGGCTGCCTCCGATAAGTGGGCCAGGGTTCGGGCCACCGTGGAGCTTACGCTTGCCGACGGGTCCCCGGATGTTGGATTTTACGAACTCGAACTGGTCAACGAGGATGGCTGGAAGGTAGTCAATGTCCGGGAAACGGCGCCGGTCGTGGCCGGCCGGGGGCACCGGGTATCCGACGAGGACCTGGCTGAGATGCGGACGGTGTTCGAGCGATACCTGCACCTGCTGGCCGCGGGCAAATACGACCAGGCCGCGAAGGAGTGCTTGGCCGGGCCGGCGCGGAGGGGGCAGGAAGCGGGGGCAAGTGCCCTGGGTAAGGCGGCGGTGATAAAGGACGTGCGGAACCTGAAAGCGGCAGTTCTGTATGGCCGCGACAAGCTGGCTGTTGTGGACTGCCGCTACCGCGCAGATGAGCGGCCGGTACGGGTAGTTGCTACCTTTTGGCGGACGACGCAGGGGTGGCGGGTTGTAGGGTTAGTAGCTAGTTAAACTTGGTTGCAAATCTTGAGAAAGGGAGATTGAAATGCGGAGCACAAGAGCCATCTTATTATTATCTGGTGTGCTGATGTTTATGGTCTTGGGGTTGTTAGGAACCACAACGCCTGTAGCCTATGCTGTGGTGTCGGAAGAGCACGTCCTAACGAATTTGGGTAGCTACACGTTAATAGGCCAGGGGGGGCGCAACCCTCACGAGTATCAATTGGTAGCAACAGGGATTCCACATGGGAACAATCACATTACTTACGTTAAGTATCGTGTTCGTTGTAACAGTAGCTATCGAAGTTCCGCCGCATCCTTATACCTTGCCCATGTCGGTGGGAATCCACAGTACGACCCCGTTGCTGAGCTTGTCAACAATGGCGATCCTATCCTTGCTCTTCCATGTTCTGTATCATCGTCTAGCACCAAAGGGCAGTGGTATACCTATGAGCGAACAGTTACCTCATCAGAAGGACGTGGCAACCGCAATATATATCTTTTCGCAAGAGGTGAGGACGATGCGTACTTCTCTTATACCTTTGAGATTCTCGAAGTCAGATACGTAGAGTATTTCTGGGACGACATTGTTGTTGAGTTAACGCCCGAGCGCTACGTTAAGATTACCGCCAGTCGCAACCCAGGTATCGGACAGACAAAAACCGAGCTGGTCAACTTAACTGACGGTAGAACCATTCCCGTTACA
>JASEER010000007.1:0-2347 GCA_030019475.1 Thermoanaerobacterales bacterium
CTGCTCGCCGGGCCTCCCGGGGTCGGCAAGACCTCGCTCGGCGAGTCGGTCGCCAGGACCCTCGGCAGGAAGTTCGTCAGGGTCGCACTCGGCGGCATCCGTGACGAGGCAGAGATCCGCGGTCACCGCCGCACCTATGTCGGGGCCCTGCCCGGACGGATCGTGCGCGCCATCAAGGAGGCAGGGTCGATGAATCCCGTCGTCCTGCTCGACGAGGTCGACAAGATTAGCATGGACTTCCGGGGCGATCCCTCGGCGGCCCTGCTGGAGGTCCTGGACCCGGAGCAGAACAGTGCCTTTAGCGATCACTACATCGAGATCCCGTTCGACCTGTCGAACGTCATGTTCATCACGACGGCGAACTTCCCGTATAACATCCCGCGGCCGCTTTACGACCGCATGGAGGTTATCTACATCTCCGGTTACACGGAGGAGGAAAAGGCCCAGATCGCCCTGCGGCACTTGATCCCGAAACAGCTGAAGGAGCACGGCCTGTCGCCGAAGACCCTGACCATTTCGGAGAACGCCGTGCGCCGGATCATCCGGGAGTATACCCGCGAGTCGGGTGTCCGCAACCTGGAACGGGAAATCGCCGCCCTCTGCCGGAAGACCGCCAAAGAGATCGTGGCCAAGAAGGCCAGGCAGGTCCGGGTGACCAAGAAGAACATTGAGCAGTTCCTGGGCGCGCCGCGGTTCCGCTACGGCGTGGCGGAGCAGGACGACCAGGTGGGGGTGGCCACCGGGCTGGCCTGGACCGAGACCGGTGGCGACACACTGGCCATCGAGGTCACGGTTTGCAGGGGCAAGGGCGCCCTCACCCTTACCGGGAAGCTGGGCGAGGTCATGCGGGAGTCCGCCCAGGCTGCATACAGCTACCTGCGCAGCCGGGCGAAGAGCCTGGGGATCGACGAGTCCTTTAACGAGAAGGTGGACGTGCACATCCACGTTCCGGAGGGCGCGACGCCCAAGGATGGCCCGTCGGCGGGCATCACGATGGCCACGGCGCTGGCCTCGGCCCTGTCCGGGCGCAAGGTGCGGCACGACGTGGCGATGACCGGGGAGATTACGCTCCGCGGCCGGGTGCTTCCCATCGGCGGGTTAAAGGAAAAGGTCCTCGCGGCACACCGCGCGGGTATCAAGACGGTCATCCTGCCGGCGGAGAACAGGAAAGACATGGAGGAGATCCCGGCCAACGTAAAGTCCCGGATGGAGTTCGTGCCGGTCGAGCATATGGACGAAGTGCTGGCGCGGGCCCTGTTGGAGAGGGAAGAGTATGAGACCTCGGAAATGCTGCCGGTGCCCGTGCCGCCGCCCGAGACGGCCGCCGGCTACCAGCCGGTGGTCCATGAGCCGAGCTAAACCGTTTGAAATAGCACCCTGTGGGTGCGTGATTAGGCCGCTGCGCGGCCGAAATTAGCGCCCTGCGGGCGCGAAATTGGTGGGGGAGAGAGAGACCTCTGCGCAGGAGGTCTCTCTCTATTTACAGCTAAGACTTCGTTTGCGGGCGGACGGCTTCGGCGGCGATTCGGGGCTGCACAAGTCGCTCAAAGGGGATGGGCTTCCTCAGTTCCCCGGACTCGACCAGGATGCGCTGCAGGGCGTCAAACTGGCTGCGGTCGGGAAGTGGAGTTTCCGGCCACAGGTCGCAT
This sequence comes from Thermoanaerobacterales bacterium, assembly GCA_030019475.1. Taxonomy (NCBI): domain Bacteria; kingdom Bacillati; phylum Bacillota; class Clostridia; order Thermoanaerobacterales; species Thermoanaerobacterales bacterium. Next base: position 1,650 of record JASEER010000007.1, read on the forward strand.
TGTTTGCCGCGTTCGATCATCCGGACCAAAGTCTCGTAGTTGAACTGGGGGAAGAAGGGACCGACCAGGGCTGCTATTTCCCGCGGGCTATGGCGGGCGAGCCAGCCGTGGGCACGGACCAGGGCGCGCGTGTAGGCCACCAAGACGTCGGCCTTCTTCTCTGCGGCCCGCGGGTTGGCGGCACAAACCTGTCCCGGGAGTTCGCCGGCCGCGGTCAGGGAGGCCACGACCCGCCCGGCGCCGGCCAGTTCGAGGGCGGTGGCCCGGGGTTCGTTGGAGAGGATAAAGCTCCCGCTTCCCGCCATATAGGCTCCCAGTTGCAGATACGGCGGCAGGTTCTGGATAATTACGGCGTCCAGTTGGGGCCGTAGCTTTTCCCGGCGCAGGATGGTCTCCAGGGCCGTTTGCAGCCCGGTGTCCGGGCCGGGCCCGATGGTTCCGCGATGCCTCAAGTCATTCCACGAGAAACCGTCCTTCGGCTCGCGCGCCACCAGGAATCCCGGCTGATACCGGGTGAGTTGGGCGAAGATGGGACATCCCGCCTCCCAGGCCTTCTCGGGCGGCCCCAGGATTACGTCGGCCGTTCTGTACCCCTCGGGGGGAATGGTGTCTTTGGGCGCGGTCACCAGGGTGACGTCAAGGCCCTCAGCCCGGAAGCAGCCCAGGGCGGCGGCGGCGTAATGCGGGATGTTTGCGAG